>NZ_JBFULY010000004.1:0-283215 GCF_054049655.1 Cellulomonas sp. P5_C5
GAGGACCGTTTCGACGACCTCGGCGCAGCGGTCCAGGACGGCACCGACTGGCTCGCTGACACCTGGGACCAGGCCGTGGACACCGGCGCCCGGATCGGCGACTGGTGGGAGCAGACCAGCGCGGACCTGGGCGGCTGGATCGACGAGAACCTCGGTGACGTCCGAGAGTTCATCGGCAAGCACGTCGCAGTCTTCCGGTTCCTGGCCGACGCCTGCCGGGTCGTCGCGTGGGTCGTGATGGCCTTCGGGGTCGTCCTGACCGTCGCCCTGGCCGTCATCGGCGCGATGGGCGGCTCCGCGCTCGGAGCCGTGTTCGGACTCGGGGTCGGAGCCGTGCCCGGTGGCGGCGCCGGCGCGATCGCCGGCGCCTCGATCGGCCTGAAGATCCTCGGCGCCGGGGCCGCCCTGTACTCGGTCGGGGACTTCCTGGACGTAGCCGCGGACTGGGGCGAGGGCACGATCGACGGCCAGGACCTCGTCAAGGAGGGCAGCCTCCAGATCGCCCTCACCCTCGGCTCCCTGGTCGGCGTCGGTGCCATCGGCAAGCTCCTGCAGAAGACCTGGACACACCTGCCCGAGTCCTGGGTGACGGCCATCGACAATCTGCTCGAGCCCCGCACGTCGGTGCCGAGCACGACCAAGGACGTCTACAGCGACCTCAGCGACACAAAGAACCTCCGGCCCCCTGTATTTCGCCCGTGGCACGGGCCAGGCGGGCTCTATCTGTCGCCCGACGAGACCGCCGCGGTGGACCACCTCCTGCTTTCGGCTGCTCGGTCGGAGCCTGCGATCACCGCGGAGCTGCAAACGATCCTCGGACGCGTGGACGGCGCGACGATGCCCGGACTCGAGTTCCGGTTGAAGGGAGACGACTCGCTATACCGCAAGATCGCCACCGACCTTGCGGAAGACATCGATCGGCCACGTGACATCGCGTCCGCGATCTCCAAGATCAAGGACTCGGTCCGGTACACAGCACAAGTGCCAGACGTCGCGTTCACGGATGGAGTGGAGTCCGTGACCCGGAAGCTGACCGAGGCGGGATATCAGCCGGTCTCGTGGAAGAACTCCTTCGGTCAGCCTGGTTACCAAGGCATCAACAGCGCGTGGCGGTCGCCCGACGGCCAAGTGTTCGAGCTGCAGTTCCACACACCGGAAAGCTTCGAGACGAAAATGAGCGGACATGACCTTTACGAGGAGGCCCGCCTACCAAGTACTACTCCCGAGGAGAAGGATCGGCTCAGGGCTGAGATGGCACGTCTCTTCGGCGAAGTCCCGACACCGCCAGGTGTCCAATCGATCAAGGCACCGGAGGTGAACTGATGGCCGAGACTGAGTACTTCGCCCTCTTGTGGGACGGTGACGACGTTTCCCGACCTCGCACCGTCGTCAGGCGGCGCCCAACGCCTGAAGGCACGGCCGAAGAGATCCTCCGCGCGGACGGTGCGTGGGATTCCACGAACGTCCTCATGCTTGCGGAGTTGAACATGTACGAGAAGGAGCTCCGGCCCATCAGCGCCACCGCCGCGCTGGAATTCGAACGACGGATCGCAGCCCGCCGTTCGAGCGAGGAAGGTCGCGCGTGAGCGAGCCTGTGTTCGATCTCGATGCAGCGGTGGCGCTTGCGACGACGGCGCACGAGGGTCAGACCGACAAGGCCGGCGCGGCGTACATCGGGCACCCGCTGCGGGTGATGGCGCGTGTTGACGGCGACGAGGCGCGCAAGGTCGCAGTGCTGCACGACGTCATCGAGGACACCCCGGTGACCGCGGCGGACCTGCTTGCTCTCGGCTGCCCGGCGGCTGTCGTCGATGCCGTGGAGGCTCTGAGCAAGCGACCCGGCGAGACCCTCGAAGCAAGCACGCGCAGGGTGGCCGACCATCCCCTTGCGGTCGTCGTCAAGCATGCCGACCTCGACGACAACTCCGATCCTCAGCGACTCGCGCTCCTGCCGCCCGACGTGGCCGACCGCTTGCGGGACAAGTACCGCCGGAGCCGCGAGCTTCTGGAGGCATTCGCGCGGTGACGTCGGCGTAGCTCGTCCCGACGCGTGTGCAACCTCGGCGGCACGGATATCCAAGCCGGCGGGACCGACCGGACGGACCATGACGAGAGAACGTCATGCGGGGGCCCTTGCGGAACGGATTCCCAGCCGGACCGGGCTGGTCCCGGCACCCAGACATCGAACCGGACGCGGCCTACGGTCAGGCCCGACCCGACTTCGGACCGCTCAACGCGAGGAACCAGGTGCCGACGACGATCAGCCCCGACATCCAACGCATCGGTGGCGATCTGTTCGACCCGTGGGGCATCAACCCCGACACCGGCCGGCCGTTCAGCCAGACCGAATGGACCGAGCGATTCACCACGGCCACCGGCGGAGTGCGCTGGCCACCCAACCGAGGCGCCGTGCCGGGATCGCGCGTGGAGTTCACCGACGCCCGACGCTTCCTGGAGATCTATGGGGAGATGTTCGACCGGGTCGGACCTCCAGACGGTGCGTTCCTCGGTATCCCGCCAGGTGCGTCGTTAGGCAGCAGAGCTCTCCCCCCGGGCAACATGGCCCACTCGGTGTCCAACTACACGTTCAACCGCCGATCCCTTCCCGAGGGTATGACGATCGAGGTGTCCGAGATCGCCCCCGCGTTTGGTCGACCTGGCGGCCCCATACAGGCTCGCTTCATCCAGAACGGCAAAGCAGTCACCGTTCAGAAGCTCGTGGATTGGGGAGTGCTCAGGTGACGATGCGTATCGATCCAGCAGTCGTGGCATTGATCGAGGAGGGCGGTCGATGGCTGGAGCAGCCTCAGCCGGGTGAGGCATTCCGGATCAGCGACATCCAGGTGCAGGACGTCGGTTACGAGGAGGCCGGTGTGGTCACGGTCGAGTCGATCGAGCGTGGGGCATCGAATGGCGTGCAGCTCGTGACGTCAGATGTGCGTGTGATTGAGACGTTCCTGGCCCTTGAGGCGGCGCACGCCTGGCGAATGCCGCGGGGTCTGGCGGCGCTGACGAACGACCGTCTGACCAGCCCTGCCGGCTACGTGGTAGTCGACGAAGGCCGCGGCGGGGCGAGCGTTCGACACCCGAACGGGACCATCGTCGCGAGAGGGCTGTGGCCGGGAGATGCCAAGAAGCTCGCTGTCGCCCTGTCCTACTCGCTGGACGTCGTCGTAGCAGCGATCAAGCACCCGACCGGGGATCCCATCTGGGCACCCGGCTCGAGCCGACGGTGAGCGGACGTTCGTCCGTCGGGAGTCCGACCTGAAGCGGCATACGGAGAGCCGCCTCGTAGCGCCGAATGCCCACCGTTCGGGTGACCCAGAGCCCCACCGAGCAGCAGCACCACGCCGATAGGCTGACGCCGTGCCGGCCCCGCGCTCAGGTATCGCCTCGGTCCTCGCAACGCTGTTGCTCGTCGGCATCCTGCTCGTGGTGCCGACGGCACCCTCGTCCGCGCTCGAGGCCACCGCGCCTACGGTCGCCGCTGAGCCCGCGGCACCTCAGGGCGCCTGCACCGACCTCCTCGTCGTGAGCGTGCGGGGCTCGGGTGAGAGCGTCTCCGAGTCGCTGACCAACGCCGTTCGCGACGCGGTGCTGGCTGGCGTCGGTGACGATCGCACCGTGACGTCCGAGTCGCTTCCCTATACCGCCGCAGCCATGGACGTCCTGGGCGCCGACTTCCAGCACCTGGTCGACTTCGGCTGGCCGCTCACCAGCGACTGGGACTACTTCGCCTCGGTCAACGACGGAGCCGCGGCCCTGCTCGACCGCCTCCTCGACGCCGAGGCCGACTGCCCCGACCAGAAGTGGGTGCTGATCGGGTACTCGCAGGGATCGATGGTCATCAGCCAGGTGCTCCAGTACTTCCTCGACCCGGAGCGCTTCGCGGGCATCGCGCTCGTCGCCAACCCCTCGCGCCAGAGTTCCGACGAGCAGACCAACCTCGGCACGGCCCGCGTCGGCAACGGGCTCAACTTCTGGGTGCCCGGCGACCTCGGTTATGGCGCCCTCCCCCGCGAGCTGGCCTCCGTCACGACCGACCTCTGCAACACGGAGGACCTGGTCTGCGACAGCACCCACACGTTCCAGGACCTTGCACTGGCCGCTCCGGGGCTGCCGTGGGTCGCGCCGCTCGGCCTCCCGCTCGCCATCGAGCACGGATTGTCCGTCCACACGACGTACGACCCCGCTGCACTCGCAGCACTGGCCCAGCCGTCGGTTCAGCGCGCACTGACCTTCGCGGTTCCCAAGCATGCGACGACGACCGTCCTAGTCTGCGGCGCGGCCGGCACGGTCACCGGTACGGCCGAGATCAAACCACTCACCGCGACGAGCGCCGGTGCCCAGGCCTGGCGGCTGAACCAGACCCTGCTGGGGGGCACCCTGTCGGGCGCCGTCTTCACCGCTCGTGGCTTCACCAAAGGCACGTACTGGCTGAACGTCGACGAGCGCGGCGTCCTGACGGGCGCCCTGCCCGCCGGCCGGTGGGAGCTCGACGTCACCGTGACCACCGGGCTGGAACCCGCCCGCACGATCCACCTCGTCGTGCGGGTCATCACGAGCGGCACCTGCGGCGCCGTCACCGGCTACATCACCGACCGCGACGGCGAACCCGTCAAGGACGTCGAGGTCTGGCTCGAGAAGACGACCCTGAACTGGGACGGCGAGAGCGATCGCCGCCTCGCCATGAACCGCACCGACACGCACGGCTACTTCTCGATCGCCGGTGCCTATTCGGGCAACTTCCTCCTCTACTTCACCGACGGCCCCGCCGCCGCGTCGGCGCAGGAGGGTGCGGCAGAGGGGTATCTCGACTACTTCGACCAGTACTACTCGACCGCCGCGACCGCTCGCGACTCGGACCTGCCGGAACGAGGCTCCGTGGTCGCCCTGGGATCCGGCGTCACGCGCATCGACCAGGCTCTGCAGCAGTCAGCGACGCAGGTCATGCACATGCGCGACGCCGCGACGGGTGCGCCGCTCGCGGGGATCCACGCCACGGGCTACCACTGGGACGCAACGACGGGTACGGACGGTGCGCTGTGGCACGCCGGACGCTTCACCTATCTCGGCTGCCTGTCGTACTACGACCCGGCTCAGGTCTACGTGGAGCGCGGTTGGTACTTTCTCGACTGGCCCGGCGAGGACAGCGTCCGGATGTACCGCGGCAGCTCGATCTCCGGCACGGTGACGGACGCCGCGGGCAAGCCGCTCGCGAACGCCGAGGTCAGCTACGACCGTGACACCCTGCCCACCTGGCCGGTCTACGACTTCGGCGGCGGGAGCGGCTGCTACGGCCAGCTGGGGCTCACCGACGCCGGCCGGACGTTCACCGACGCGAACGGCCACTACCGCCTCGGTGCGCTCTACGGAGGCGAGAACTACCGCGTCTACGCAGCGAACGTGCGGTCCCAGGCGGTCTCGCTGCCCACGGCCCGGAACGGCTACGCCGATGTCGTCATCGACGTGCGCGGAGCGCCGCTCACGCTGACGACGGCGACCCCGACCATCAAGGGCACCGTCCGCGCCGGACAGACCCTCTCCGCCACACCGGGCGCCTGGACGAGCGGCRCGACGTTCACCTACCAGTGGCTCGTCGCCGGGAAGGCCGTGCCAGGTGCGACGAAGAAGACGTTCCTGCTGACCACGACGTCCGTCGGCAATACCGTGACCGTCAAGGTCACCGGAGCGAAATCCGGCTATACGACTGCATCGACGACCTCGAAGGCAACGGCCGCGGTGGCCCCGGGTTCCGTGCTGAGGAAGTCGACGCGGCCCTTCGGCGGCACCGGCGGACGCTGACAGCAGCATCCCTGCTTACTTACAGTTATGAAGAAACTGTTGGTAGACGGAACGACCCGGCAGCAGCGCAGAGAGGMAAGAAGAGTCGGGGCTGTGATCCTTCGCTAGCGAGTTGCCCGTCGCCGAGTAGCCGCTTGAGACTGCGCGGCCCCACGAAGCTCGGCTCTAGCGATGGCAGACAGTCCAGGACGAAAGACGTTGACCACCTCCGGGATGCGGACGAGGGTCGGCCTCATGCACTCGACCCTGGCTGTCTCCAGCGACGCGGACGACGTCGCGCAGGCGAGATCGCGGTTCGAACCGCCGGACAACCGAGCCCGCTCCGCTCTCGGCGTGAGCGGCGTCATCCGGCGGCCCGCGGACGTGTTGAACGTTCTCGTCGGCTTCACTCGCTACACCGCCGGACTGCAGATCGAGCTGGCAATCCGGTGTCGTCTCGATCCCGACCTCGGCGCTCGCGTGCACTCGGCTGTCGACGCGGGGCTCTTCGCCGGAGTGGAGAACGCCGATGGACGTTCCGCCGCCGTGGCCGGGCGCCACATCCGGAGCAACTGGCCGGCACCAGACCAGCCGGTGCTCACCAACTGGGCCGGCGGCGGAGAGTGGTCGAGCGCCCTGTGGCTGACCCCAGCGCCGGTACTCGTCGTCGCCGACCCGGCCTCGGCGTGGACGAGGCAAGGCTCACCGTGGATGTCGAAGCATTTCGAGCCGCGGCCGAAACGGTGGAGATCGTGTGGCCGAGCGAGCCTGACCAGGCGTATGCGGCCGCTCAGCCACCGCCGCTCGACGTACCGCCCGGGGGCTATCTCGCACGGGTACTTCCGGCGGTAAGTACCAACGAGACTGGCTGACCCTGCGGCGGAGTGGGGTCGGTCTCGACGCGGCTAGATCGGCGTACACGCTGAGAGAGCCTGCTGACCACGAGGCCCTGCAAGCCCGCAGCAGACTCAGCCGCGCTGGAGCCACCAAGCCGCTGACCTCTAACAACACACTGTGCGCCTGGGCAGATTCGAACTGCCGACACCCACTTTAGGAGAGCGGCTCATTCGCCATGTTTATGCGGGTCAGCCCGTTAGACCTTCGCTCTGGCGTCCCTGTGGCGTCTCGCGGCCTCCCGGACGACGCCCCTACGCATGCGTGTGCGCCTGCACGAACGCCTGCACCGGACCGTGGATCACCGACCACGGCCGCCAGCCACCAGCCTCCGACGAGGCGGCCCGGTTCACGATGACGAGCGACGCCGCGACCGTCCCATCCGGCCCGCCGGCAACCTCTCGACGCATCGGCTCGTCGCGAGTCATGAGGAC
The DNA here is from genome assembly GCF_054049655.1 of Cellulomonas sp. P5_C5. NCBI lineage: Bacteria > Bacillati > Actinomycetota > Actinomycetes > Micrococcales > Cellulomonadaceae > Cellulomonas > Cellulomonas sp. P5_C5. The sequence continues at coordinate 7,113 of NZ_JBFULY010000004.1, forward strand.
CGCGAACGGGTACACCCGGTGGTCGAAGAACGCGCCGCACGAGGGGTAGAACTCCTTCGTGTCGTCCTCCGCCCCGCTCGCCACCGACGCGATGACGCACCACGCCCAGTCCGCCTGGCACAGGGAGTCGAGGAGCGCGTCTTGATCCGGCGGCGTTTCATCGAACCCCTGTGTCACCAGCTCGAACGGCACATCCTCATGGAGAGCCGGCACGCCGGCGACGGCCTGACGGGCGAATCGGATGACGGCGCCACGCGACGGCTTCCCTGTCTCGGCGGATACCAGGACGCCAGCTCTCGCGGCCTCCGTGATGCCGTGCCGCAGCCACGACAGGTAGACCCAGTCGCCGCCGATCGGCCGGAGCACCGCCGGGCGCATGAACGACCACGCCTGCTCCCGGATGGCCAGCGCGAGGAGCCCGAGCACGCGGGCGGCTACGTCGCGCCAGAACGTGGTGACGGCCAGCCGGTGGCCGTACTTCGCCTCGGTGGTCGACGGCGACGCGAGGCCGTCGGTGTACGAGCGGTAGAGCACCTCGAACGCGAGCTCGTAGGCGTCCATGTTCCGTTGAAGGAGAGCGATTGCGGCGACGGACGTCACCCGGTCCAGAGTTTCGGCCACGTCCTCGGACGGGGTGTCGCTCCAGACCGTCGACAGGACGCCACGCACGGGCCGCAGGGCCCGGCGAACGGCCGCGACGTTCCCGGCCGTCAGTGCGGCGTCGATCGCCTCCTCGAAGTCGCTGGCGCTCATGCCGAGGTCGATCACGGCCGGCTTGCCACCCGCGCCGAGTGCGCCGTCTTCCCGCAGCGCGGCCGCCACCCGGGCGATGACCTCTTGGGTGTCGGCGGCAACCTGGCCGCGCACGAGCTGCCGGTATCCGGCGAGCACGTCGCCCCAGCCGTCGTGGGTGATCCGCTCGACGGACGTACCGACCCGACGGAAGACGTCACCGCGCCTGAACACGCTCCGGGGCGGCCCCTCAGCGGCCTTGTACGAGCCCTCCCGGGTCATGACGGGCGGAAGCCCGTCGAGGGCCGCAGCGACGTACAGGACGACGACGACGCGGCCGCCAGCGAGCGTGTGGGCCTTCGACGTGAGGGCGATCTTGCCGTCCATGTAGCTCGCGGCGATCTGCCGCAGCGTCGCTTCGTCGAAGTGGGCCGGGTTCGGGTTGGCGAGTTCCGTCTCGACGCGGCCGTGCCCATCGACGCCGATCACTATGTACCCGCCGGACGGCAGGGTCGAGAACCCGGCGATGTCCTTGACCAGCTCGACCCGGTCCTTCTCGACGCCCTTCGACAGGTCGAGCGTCCGCTTGTAGTCGAGGACCGTCAGCTCGGTGCCGACAGCGAGAAGCTCGTCGAGTTTCTCCTGGTCGACGGCGCCGTCCACGGCGAAGGGCTCCTCGGGCATGCACGGAGCATGGCAGGCCGGTCACGTGGCTGCCGGGCGTGCCCGCATGGATGCGGCAGGGCGGGGACGTCGACTTGGCGTGGGTGCCGGCGMGTGGATCGTACGCTGCCCCCGCGGATCGGCCGCGCGTGTTGGCGTCGAGGTTCGTGCCGTTCGCTGCGTGTGCGCGAGGTTTGACGGCTCGCGCCTGCCGGCCGCTAGGGCGGAGCATCACGATGAGCGCGATGATGACGATGGAGAGCACGACGATGTGCATGATGAAGAGCATGAAGATCAAGAGGATGACGAAGAGGTAGGAGAAGGCGCGCGCACGGTCCGCCCTTCGCCCGCACGTCAGCCGGCCGCCCGCGAGCTCACGCACTTCGCACAAGCGACCACCGGCCGCCCACCGGCTTCCATGCCCTCTGCTGTAGCGCTCCCCCTGCACCAAGCCTCACGAGCCGACGGCATCCGCCACGGGCACCGCCCCGCACGCCGCTCAACGGAACTCGAGCCCTCCGAACCGCCCCGCGAGCATTACAACCTGGCCCGCCAGCGAAGCGGTCGACGTCGACCACACGCCACTGCCCCGCCGAGGAACGCCGCACCCGACAGCCGGAAGCCCCCGAGCGCAGCGCCACCACCAAGACCACATTGAAGAGGCGCCATCGCGCGCCGTTCCCAGACGGCCGGAATACGGGTAGCAGATTCGGCTCGCTGAGACCTCCCGCATCCGGCCATGTGCGCACGCCCGGGAGCGTTCAAAGTCAGGGCTGTGGAACGCGACAAGGCCCCGCCCGCACCCCGGTAGGGGCTTCGGGCGAGTCCGGTGTGACACCTGAACAGACCGCGATCGTCAGGCGGCGAACCTCCGCGCGGTGCGCTGTTCAGCCGCTGCAACGAACGCGTCCGGTGCGGAGCGCCGGAACAGCATCTTCGCGTTCCGTGACGTTCCGAGCTGCACGCAACGCAGGTAGCCGAGGTGGACCTCCTTGCGGACGGTCGCCTTGCAGATGCCGAGGTACAGGGCCGCCTCCCCGACGCTGAGCAGGTGGCCAGCGGGTGCGGCTGGGGCCGGGTGGACGGTGGACATGTTCGGTGCTCCTGGTGGCATGGACGGGTTGGTTCGACTCGTCCAGCGTCCAGCGTGCGGGTGTCTCGCCTCATCGTCCGGTCAGGCAGGCTGGCATCTCTGACCGGCTAGTTGCGCGTCAGGCGCGTCGGCCGGCCCTGGTTGCGAACGCGTCCATCGCCGCGAGGACGGACGGTGCCTGCCACACCTTGTAGCGGAGTGCTGACGTCGACGCGTTCAGGATCCCCGCGCTTTCGAGGACCTCGATCGCGTTGCGGGCGCCACGGTCGGAGACGCCGAGGGCTGTCGCGACGTACTCGGCGTTGACGACCGGCTGGGCGAATAGTGCGTCGGCAAGCCGCCACGCGGCGGAGTCGGATCGAGCCTTGATCTGGTCGCGCCATTTTGTGCGGAGTCCCATGACGTCGTCGGCGAGGTGGCGACCGTTGATGGTCGCTGCGACGGCCGCGTAGGCGACCTGTTCGGCAATGTCGTTGAGGTCTCCTTCCCGGTAGGTCTTGAGGGCGGCGAAGTACCGGTCGGGGTCGCGCAGTAGGCCCGCCGAGACTGGGACGGTCGTATGCCGGGTGAGGCCGCGTCGCCTGAGTACCTGGTGCAGGACGACACGGCCGGTGCGCCCGTTGCCGTCAACGAACGGGTGGATGGTCTCGAACTGGGCGTGGACGAGCGCAGCGTGTGTGAGTGCGGGGATGTCGTCGCGCGCAGCGAACGTAACGAGGTCGTCGATCGCCGCCTGGACGTGTTCGTGGTGCGGCGGGATGAAGTCTGCGCCGTGCGGGCTGACCGCTGAGCTGCCGACCCACACCTGTTCGGTGCGCCATTTGCCGGCGACGTCGGGGTCCGATTCGGAGAGCAACGCGTAGTGGACGGCGAGGATGGTGGGGGCGGTGATGTGGTCGCCGACGGCGAGTGCTTCGTTCATGGCGCGTACGTTCGCGGCGACGAGTTCGGCGTTCTGTTTCGCTCCGACACCGAGGCTTGCCATGGCGAGGTTGCGTGCGTTGGTGGTCAGGTGCTCGATCTGTGAGCTGGACGCTGACTCGGTGCGTAGCAGGACGGCGGGCATGGGGACTGGCATGGAGGCGACGCTGCTGTCGAAGCGTGCGACGTCGGATGTGGCGTCGTCGACGAGGCCTTGGACGCGGCTGCTGATGGTCGGTGTGCGCTTGGCGATCGGTGGGAGTACGGACGCGTGGTAGGGCCGCGAGATGCGTTGGCGTTCCCAGATGGTGAGGCGTCCGTCGTCGACGTTGGATGTCCACTCGCGCGGTTCGCTTCCGAGTGCGGGCCAGGCGTCGTTGCTACTGGCGGCGGGGACGGTGGCCGCTTGCTGGTCGGTCATTAGGCTTCAACACCTCCGGGTCTTATTGAAGCCTAGCCATTTAAACTTCACCAAGAGCCACGCGGGTTGAAGGCTCCGTAATCGGAGACAGGCGTTACGCCCCACATAACACGAACCTCACACTAGCTCGCTGGGATGCTCGTAACCGGCGGCCACCGTTACCGCTCGCGCGCACGACTGGTCGCAGCGTCGCGCACCTCGGCATCCGGATCGGCTCGCAGGACGTCGAGGGCCGTGCCCGAGCACGACGGATGTTTAGCAGTGATTAGCCGGATGGACCGGTCGCGTGCCGTGGCGTAGCGAGCGACGACACCTTCGGGTACGGCCGGGTGCGCCAACACCGCCCGCACGAGCTCGATGTTCGGAGACGGCTCCTGGTAGCCCGTGCTGATCGCGGCCAGAGAGCCTCCGCCGTCGACGCCGGGTCGAGCGCGATCGCCATCCGGTCTGCGTCCGTGCCCGAGAGCGAGATTGCCCAGACCGCCCGGCTGGCCTGGCGTGCCCGCGTCCATCCCATGGCTCGCACGGTAGGCATCGCCACCGACAGCCCGCACCTGCGCGAGCGGCGACCTTTCGCGAGCCGGCCGAGGCGAGCCCTGGCGACCCGTTGGCGTCCCACAGGATTGAACGCTTTGCATCGTTCCTGGTCACGGCGTTGCGATCTGGGACGCCATCCGGAYGCCAGAAGGCGGCGGCCAGACGCCCTCGGCCGGGGCCGAAAACAGTGCCTGAACTGCACTTTCATCTGTGTGCGCCTGGGCAGATTCGAACTGCCGACACCCGCTTTAGGAGAGCGGTGCTCTATCCCCTGAGCTACAGGCGCGCAGGACGTGACAGAGAGAGGGGCAGTAACCGGAGCATCGCTCCGACGGCTGCCGTGTCCTGCCATCGCGTCCTGGCGAGCGCCGCGCGGTCCTCGAAAGCGAGGGCCTCACGGACGCAGGCAGCCTACCGGAGACGATGTCGAGGTGACCGCAAAGAGCAGCGTCAGGACCCTTGGCAGACTCGCCCGGAAGCCGTCAGAGTCGTGTGATGCCGATCGCCGGAGCACTGCCCGCCAGATTCGAGGGCGAGGTCCTCGTCCCTGACTCCCCCGAGTACGACGCTGCGCGCGTCGTCTGGAACGGTGCCGTCGATCGTCGCCCGAAGTACGTCGTGCGGTGCGCCGGGACCGAGGACGTGCGCTCGGCGGTCCGGGTCGCGCGTGAGCTGGGTCTGCCGATCGGTGTCCGAGGCGGTGGGCACAGCGCGGCGGGCTGGGCGGTGCCCGACGGCGGGCTCATGATCGACCTGTCGCGGATGCGGGGCGTCGTCGTCGACCCACAGGAACGCACGGCGCAGGTGCAGGGGGGCGCGTTGCTGGGGTCGCTCGATGCGGCGACGCAACCGTTCGGGCTGGCGACGACGGCGGGGATCGTGTCGCACACCGGCATCGGTGGGCTGGCGCTCGGTGGCGGTGTTGGCTGGCTGGGTCGGCAGGTGGGTCTGACCTGCGACAACGCGGTCGGCTACGAGGTGGTGACCGCCGACGGCGAGCTGGTCCGTGCGACGGCCGACGAGAACCCCGACCTGTTCTGGGGGTTGCGGGGTGGTGGCGGGAACTTCGGGGTGGTGACGCGCTTCGACCTGACCCTGCACGACGTCGGCACGCAGGCTCTCGTAGCCGAGGTGGATCTCGACCCGAAGCAGGGTCTCGGCCCGCTCCAGGAATGGCTGGCGGCGTCGGACGACGCTCCGCGGCGCGCGACCTTCATCGCCGAGGTGCGCGCCGGGGGTCCGCTCACGCTGGGATTCGTCTGGGTCGGGCCGCCCGACGACGCCGCACCGCTGATCGCGCAGCTCGACGGGCTCGGCGACGTCCTGGCTCGACGGATCGCGCCGATCAGCTACCTCGACCTGCCGCGTCAGTCGGACGTCGGCGCGGCGTACGGCTACCGGCGCTACGCCAAGAGCCACTACGTCCAGGACCTGCCCGACGCGGCGCTCGAGGCGTTCCTCGCCCACACGGAGGCGGAGGTGGGGGCGGCGAGCCTCGTCGCGTACGGCGGCGCCATCGCAGACGTCGACCCGGGGGCGACGGCGTTCGCGCACCGTGGCACGCGGTTCGAGTACGACGTCGGCGCCAAGTGGGCGGACCCCGCCGACGACGAGCGCCACACGGCGACGTGCCGACGGCTCGCGGCGACGATCGCGCCGTGGAGCGTCGGGGTGTACGTGAACGCGCTCGGGGTCGAGGGTGCCGCCGGGGTCCACCGGGCGTACGGGGAGGAGACGTACGCGCGCCTGCAGGGGCTGAAGTCGGCGTGGGACCCCGACAACACTTTCCGGCTCAACCAGAACATCCCGCCTGCGTAGGCGGTCGCGAGCCGGTGCGGTGACGGCCGTGCCCTTCGGCGTTTTGCGGTCGTGGGCTGGGTGACTCCCTCCTCCCCATCCTCAGCAAGGACATCAAGGCCTCGGCTGTGGATGGACCGTCTGGTGAATCTCCCGTGAGCGATACGGTCCACCCCGATCAGCCGGATCGAGCGAGGGTGGTGAGCGAGTGCCGCAGCTGGTGGAGATCAGCGCGGAGGCGGTCGCCGGCGTGCGCGCGGACCTCGAGGCGACGCGGAGCGCGATCGAGGACGGGATGGGGCCGCTGCGCTGGCGGGCCTCGGGGCTCGGCGTCTCGACGGCGGGTTTCGACGAGGCTCTGGCGATCGCGGACCGTCTGGGCACAACTGTTCTGCCGGTGGTCGACGCTCATCTGGCGCGCGCTCGAGACCTCGCCAACCTGCGGTACGGAGGCGCACTGGGGCCGGCGATCCCTGTCGTGGACGACGACTCGTACCCGTTCACGCAGGAGCCTCTCTTCGGGCAGTCTCGCCTCGGTGACGGCTCCACTGCACTGAGCTGGCCAGCGGCCCCCACGCTGGAGCGACATGCCGACGAGGCCGCGACCCGGGAGTCGCAGAGCATCGGAGCGTGGTTCTCCGACCGCTGGGACGACGTCACCGAGGGACGACCGGCTCGTGGCACGACCCCTGCACCGGGAACGGATTCCTGAAGTCTGCCGACCTCATCCCGGAGTATCGGTTGCCCGACCGTGACCTCACGGACGCGGGCGAGATCTGGGAAGTAGGCGCTGACGGGGCCCAAAAACTGATCGCGATATTCAAGAATGGAACGTGGGTGAAAGTCGAATGACCGAGGAACCTGATGAGCGGTTGCACACCTACGGTCAGTGGGCGCGGATCGGTGAGGTCGTCATGCGTGCAGGCGGGTCGTCGTTCGGGATGGTCCTTCTCTACCCACGCAGCGACGCGGAACGTGAAGCGGCGCTTCGGAGCAAATTCATCGAGGTCAGCCCTCCGGATCGTCATCCGCCGTGGTTCAAGGTCAGTGCCGATGACGTCGACGCCTGGTACTACAACGAGGTCGTCGTGACATGGCGCGGCCAGACGATGCACGTCATCGAGGATCCGGATGAGTTCACGGGTCTGGTCGAGATTGACTATTCGTCCGACCCGAACTTTGCGGCTGCGCAGGGCTGGCTCGGCGATCGCTACTCCGGCTGGCGCGCAAAGATCCCGTTCGCCGAGATCACGGACATCGAGGTGAAGTCGCACGACCACATAGCCCGGCGCGACGAGATCCGGGAACGCGAACGACAGGCGGCGAACGGCAAGTCACGCACGTCTCGATCGTCGACCACCGGCTCGGCTGGTGTCCGGCGCGCCGTCGGTGCACAGGGAACGACAGAGCCACCCTCGCCTGAGGGTCGAGGATCGCGTCTCCGCAGGTGGACGCGTACATGGCGGTCCGACGACGCGACGCCGGAGTCAACGACGGAAGGCGAGGCGGATGCCTCGGAGAGGGAGTCATGACGGTTCTGCAGAAGCTGCTCGTCGGCGCCGCGTCGGAGGACGTGCGGACGAACGGTCGGGGGGACGTGGGCGGTGTGGTTGCCCCGTTGCCTGATGCGTTCGCTCTGGGCACGCCGGCGCAGGTGAGGGCGGTGTATCAGCTCGATGACAGCGCGGACACCGCAGGTGCACCGGCCGACGTGGTGCGGTTCCCGCTGCTGCCCCTCATGACCCTCGACGCGGTCCCTCCGGCCGACGACCTCCCGTGGCCGACGTACCCCTCGGGCTTCTTGCGCTCGGAGCAGCTCGTCCGTGTGTGGGTCCTTCAGAGGACTCGGTGGCCGCGGGGCGCGGAGCTGTGGCGCATCGAGGCGGACGGGTCCCAACGCCCGCTGACGGTCTACGACGGCGCTGCGCGCGGGTGGCGGGGGGCTACCGCGTACCGCCCCCCGAACCGGTTCGTCGGGCCGACGGCGACCTGGAACGGCACGGAGTACCCGGCGGACCTGCTCGACGAGAGCGGCTCCGCGCTGGAGCTCGTTGCGGTGGGTCCGACCCCGCCGGCGGGGTTCGAGGCGGTGCGCCCGATGGTGTCGGTCCGGACCGTCGACAGGGCCGACTGCGAGGAGGTCCAGGCCCTGGTCGTGACCGCGAGCTGGCGAGGGCTGCCGTGCCGGGTCGTGGACAGCGACGGGACTCAGGCGCGCATTCTCATCGAGCCGACGCGTCGCGAGGACGTTGCGGCACTGCGGGACGGGGCCCAGATCGAACCGGGGATCTTCGAGCTGACCGTCCCTGTGGGTGAGCTCGCGGACGGCGGCGGCCGAGCGGACGTCCTGCCGCGTAGCTGAGCCCGACMGGGCGGCGCGGCCGGGCTGACGTCCTGCCGCGCGGCTGAGCACGACCGGACGCGGCGGTCGCGCGGACGCGCTGCCGGGCGACTGCTCCGGGCGGCAGCGTGACTCACGACCCCGGGCTGCACACCACGCCGACGCACTGGGGCTCGCTGCCGTTGTTTCGGGCGACGTTCCCGCCGAGGTCGAGCGCGCCGGGGGCGTAGATGCCCCACCCGGTGCTGCGGCGGACGTCGTTCCCGCCGACCTGGACGTACTCGGGTGCCACCGGCGGCAGCGTGACGATTCCCTCGCCGTTGAGGCGCAACGTGTTGTTGGTGATGATCACGCCGCCGTACGCGTCGTCGAGCTGCACGATGGCGACGCCGTTGGAGCGGAAGGTGTTGCCGTCGAGGGTCGCGGGTGCTCCTCGCTGCAGCAGGACGCCGATGTCCGCGCCGGTGACGACGCTGGACCGCAGGGTGACGCCGGCGTTGTCGAACAGGGAGATGCCGACCTCGCCTCCGGTGATCTTGATGTCCGTGGCGTCGATGCTGCCGATGTCGAGGGTCCGCATGCCGTTGGTGTTGTCGACGAACCGGGAGCGCTCGACCGTCGCGGTGCCGCTGTTGACCCGCAGGCCCGCGGTGTTGCGCAGGAAGTCGCTGTCCGTGATCGTCGCGCACGCTTCGTCGACCCAGACGCCGACCACGTTGTCCGCGAACGTCGTGCGGACGACGGTGAGGTTGCAGCGGAACCAGGCCTGCGTGATGCCGATGTCGTTGCCCGTGAACGTCGACCGGCTGATGGTCGTCGTCTTGGGGAAGCGCCCGGTGGTGCTCTCACCGGACGTGTCGATGCCGACGCGCATGTCCCGGAACGCCACCCTGTCGACCTTGAGCGTGCCCTCCCCCGTCAGGTCCTCCGGGTAGTTGTACGTGTCGACGCCCAGCCCCCAGCCGGTCAGGGTGCCGTTGATGATCACGTTCGCGCCGGCGGCGTCGACCTCGATCCCCACGTTGCCGGGGGTGCCGGTGAGGGTGTGGCCCTTCAGGTTGAGCGTGACGCCGGGCGCGAGCCGGAGGCCCGGGCCGGGGCAGGTGAGGTCCTGCGTGAGGGCGGTGCTGACCAGCAGCGTCGTGTCGCAGGTGACCGCGACGGGGCCGGCCGACGCGGACGTGGGGACGACGAGCGCGGCCAGCACGGCCGTCACGGTGAGAAGGACTCGAGCTCGCACGATGGTCTCCGGTCGGACGTCGGGACACGCCTGCGACATCGAGCCTGCCGGGCAGATGCGTCCGCTATCAACCTTTTCGTCCGATTTCGCCCGATGAGGCCGTGAACGCCGCGGACTACCCGTAGAAGCTCTTCAGCGCCTCGAAGACGAGGATCGCCGGCCAGACGATCGCCTTCGGGATGGCCAGGACGAAGTCCCAGAAGTTGTCACCGGCCGAGAAGTAGTAGATCGCGGCACCGAAGAACCCGATGCCGTAGACCGCCCCACCTCCGGCAGCGCCGCCGGCTGAGCTCTTCGACGTCATCTCGATCCCCTCATCGGAGCACCGCCGACAGTCCCTCGCGCGAGTGGACGCCGGTCTTGGCGAACACCCTAGCCAGGTGCGAGTCGACGGTGCGGACGGACAGGGTCAGGCGCGACGCGATGGCGCGGCTGGTCAGCCCGCCGGCGGCGAGGGAGGCGATCTCCTGCTCGCGGCGGGTGAGGGACACGTTGGACTCGACGGGCGGCAGCCACAGGCCGCAGCGGTTCAGCTCGCGCTCGGCGATGCGGACGAGGTCGTCGTCTCCGGCGTGCTGGGCCTCCACGTGCCGGACGATCGCGGCGGCGCGGGGGCCGTCGACGAGCGGGGCGAGCTCCCGGACGCGGCGCAGGACCTCGGGGTCGACGCCGCGGGGGCGGGTGCCCGGGCGGCGGCGGTCGGCGGAGCGGTGCAGGGCTTCGAGCTCGACGCGCAGGAGCCCGCGGTCGCGGGCCCAGCCGGCGAGCGCGCGGGCCTCGTCGACGGCGCGAGGGTCCCGGAGCCAGGCGAGGGTGTCGGCGCGCAGGAGCTGCACCTCCCCGTCGACACCGGCCATGGCGCGGGCGGTGGCGTCGGCGTGCTCGGCGAGGAGGGCGCGCGCGGTGGCGGCGTCGCCGGTGGCGGCTGCGGCGAGGGCCTCGGCGGCGAGGTTGTAGACGGCGACGCCACCCGGGTCGGCGTGACCGCGGCGGGCGCTCGCGGCGTGCAGGTCGGCCTGCGCCTGCATCCAGGAGCCGCGCGCGACGCCGATGAGGCCGCGCGCCACGTGGACGGCGACCCAGTCGACGGCGGCGTTGCCCTCCTGGTCGAGGGCGTCGACGACACGTTCGGCGGCGGGGACGTCGCCGGACCAGAGCGTGGACAGGAACGCGGCGACGGCGACCTCGCCGCGGCCCCACCGGTACCGGTCGTGGTGGGCGCCGGCCAGCTGGGCGCAGCGGGTGGACAGGTGGGCGGCGTCTGCGAACCGGCCGGACTGGGCGAGGCCGACGATCGTGGGGGCTGCCAGCGGGATCGCGGCGCTGCCGGCGGACGAGTCGAGCAGCACGGCGAGGGCGTCGTCGAGCCGCGGCCGTCCCCCGTACCCCAGCCGGGCCAGCCGTGCGCTCTCGAGCTCCTGGAGCCCGCGGGCGGCGTGCTCGCCGCCGCGCTCGAAGATCCACCGCGCGGCGATGTCGAACGGGACGAGCGCCTGGTCGAGGTCGCCGTCGCGGTGGTACGCGATCCTGGCGCGCAGGGCCGACGCCGCGACCATGAGCCCCACGGTGGGCGCGTCGGGCCGGGCGGTCGCCCAGAGGGTCTCGAAGACGTCGGTGAGGTCCCGTGCCGCCCGCCCGGCGTCGTCCAGGTGCCACCACGCGTCGGCGCGCTGGAGCGCCAGCGTCGCGTGGCGCAGCTCGCCGGGTCGGGTCTGGCGCAGGGCCGAGGTCAGCAGGCGGGTGGCGGTGTCGGGCTGCTGGAGCTCGAACGCGGCGTCGACGGCGGCGTCGAGCCGGGCGGGTTCCACCGCGAGGTCGCAGTCGAGCGCGAGCGCCACGGAGCGGACCAGCGCGGCGCCGGTCCGGTGGCCCCTGTTGGCCAGGCCGGCGACGCGTTCCAGCACCTCACGACGACGCGCCCGAGGCACCCCGGATCGGACGGCCTCGGCGTACAGCGCGTGCGCGAGGTCGACGGTGACGTCCCCCTCGCCCGCGACCGTCAGCCGGGGAGACAGGGAGATCAGCCCGACGCGGGACAGCTCCTCGACGACCGGCCGGGACACGAGGTCGAGCAGGACGCTCAGCGAGACGGGGCAGACGAGGGCCGCGATCTCCAGGGCCACGCGCGCGTCCCCGCTGAGCCGGGACATGTCGTGCGCGACGACGTCGAGGAGCCGTCGGCCCGGCGTCGCGCCCCCGACCCACACCCACGCCCCGCCCTGCTGCTCGAGGGCACCCACCACCTCACCGAGGTGGAACACGTTGCCGGCGGTCTCGGACCAGACGCGGCGGACCGTGTCGAGGCTGACCTGCCCGCCCATCTCGCCGACGAGCCACTGCTGCACCTCGGCGAGCGTGAAGGGCGGCACGTCGATGCGCTCGACGACGTCGTCCTTCCACAGCTCCAGCCACGGCGACTGCGACACGGCCGACGACCGGGCCGTCGCCACCAGCTGCACCTCGTGCTGCTGGACCATCCACGCGAGCGCCTGGCTGCTGGCCCGGTCGAGCAGGTGCGCGTCCTCGACCCGCAGGATCACCGGGCCGCCACGGGAGCGCGCACGCAACGAGTCGGCCAGGGCGTCGACGGCCCGCGCGAAGCTCCCCAGCGAGCTGATGGCGACGTCGCCCAGCAGCGGCTCGAGCGCACCCAGCGGGATGCCCGCCGGGCAGGCGGCGCCGGAGACGCTCACGACCGTCGGCATCGGCGACGTCGGCGTGCCGATCCACAGGTGAGCCAGGGCGGCCGTCACCAGGTGCGTCTTGCCCACGCCGGCATCGCCGACGACGAGCACGCTGCGGCCCGACTGCACCTCGGCACGGACCTGGTCGGTCAGGGGTCGGACGACCAGCGTCCGTCGCGACACGACGGTGGGGCTCTCGGTCGGAGCCGACGTCGTCAACGGGACGTCAGTGTCAGCCGCCACAGCCACTCCACTCAGCGATGAGCACCCGGACCCGTCGCCCCCTGCCATGGGTGGTGGCATTGCGTGGGTCACCTTTGAGGCTTGTTCGGTTCGCACCTTATGCGCGGTTTGCGTCCAGTTTCAAACCTCGGTCCGACCCCGAGCAAACCTGGGTAGCGATTACCGATGCCGCACGGTCACCGGCGTTCGTACCGTGGCGATCGACACACCCGCGTCGCAGCGTTCCCGCGCAGGTCAGGTGCAGGTCAGGCCGGCGGGGCGCACCGAGCAGAGGATGGCCAGTGCCTACTTACACCGCGCCCGGCGTCTACGTCGAAGAGATCCCCTCGACCCAGAAGGTGCTGGCATCCGCCCCCACCGCTGTGGCCGCGTTCGTGGGGTTCACGGAGCGAGCGCCGCTGGATGACCCGAACGACCCGCAGGGCCTCGCCCCGCGCCTCGTCACCAGCTGGAACCAGTTCGAGAGCCTGTACGGCGGGTTCGTCGAGGGTGCAGTGCTGCCCCTCTCCGTCTACGGCTACTTCCTGAACGGCGGAAGCCTCGCCTACATCGTCCGCGTGCCCAACGCCGAGCCGTCGGGTGAGCCCGCTCGCCTCGCGCTGCCGGCGGCGGACCGCTCGCTCGGTCTGCCCATCGCGGTGGAGTCCGTGGAGCCTGACGCCCACCTCACGGTGGTCGTCGAGACCTCCGACGTCGCCGACGACCACGACGGGCCTGCCCCGTTCAGCATCACGATCGTCGACGGCGGTGAGGCCGTGGAGAGCTACGACGACCTCACGCTCGGTGGCCCGCGCGACGCTGCGACGGTCATCAACAAGACGTCCACGCGCGTCAAGGTCGAGGTCAAGCTCGCCGACGACGTGGACCTGAAGAGCCAGCTCGAGCTGCTCAAGCCCGGCGCCTACAGCCTGGAGCAGGCGGCCGCCAAGCCGGTCCCGGTCAACGGCCGCAAGTTCGCCGGGTCCGAGTCCGCCCGCACCGGCATCGCCGGCCTCGCGATCGCCGACGACGTGACGATCGTGCTGGTCCCGGACCTGGTCACCGCCGCGACGAAGGAGGACGGGTCCCTCGACCTCGGCCTCTGGAAGGCGGTGCAGACGAGCCTGATCGCGCACTGCGAGCTGCACGCCAACCGCGTCGCCATCCTCGATGCCCCTCCCGGGCTCTCGCCGCAGGCGGTCAAGGAGTGGCGTACGGACACCGCGCAGTTCGACTCCGCGTTCGCCACGCTCTACTACCCGTGGATCAAGGTGGAGAACCCCACCGGCTCCAACGGCAACTCCGAGGTCCTCATCCCGCCGTCGGGCCACGTGGCCGGCGTCTGGGCCCGGACCGACGAGACCCGCGGCGTCTGGAAGGCCCCGGCCAACGACACCATCCGCGGTGTGCTGGACGTGGAGCGGCCCATCACGCAGGCGGAGCAGGGCGTGCTCAATCCGCTGGGCATCAACGCGATCCGACCGTTCGGCCAGCGCGGCATCCGCATCTGGGGCGCCCGGACGCTCACCTCGGACACCGACTGGACGTACATCAACGTCCGCCGGCTGTTCAACATGATCGAGGCGACCATCCTCGAGGGCACCCAGTGGGCCGTGTTCGAGCCCAACGACGTGGCCCTCTGGGAGGGCGTGAAGCGCACGCTCAACGCGTACCTGCGCGGGCTGTGGTCGGCCGGTGCGCTGTTCGGCGCGAGCGCGGACCAGGCGTTCTTCGTCCGCTGCGACGAGACGACCAACCCGCCCGAGTCCGTCGACGCGGGCAAGCTCGTCGTCGAGGTGGGCATCGCGCCCGTCAAGCCGGCCGAGTTCGTGATCTTCCGCATCAGCCAGAACAAGCAGATCGCGTCCTGAGCGCGCCCCCTCACCGACCAAGGAGCACGTAGATGCCGAACGACCTGATCGCCGTCGATCCGATCATCGCCCAGAACTTCTTCCTGGAGATCGACGGTTCCGTCGTCACCATCCTCGCCTCGGTGTCCGGACTGGACGTCGAGATGGAGGTGGCCACCACCCAGCAGGTGGGCAAGGACGGGAAGTCCCAGACCGTCAAGACGCTGGCCGGCCGCAACAAGGCGCCCGACCTCTCGCTGGTCCGCATGGCACCGCCGGACTCCACGCAGGACAAGATGTGGGGCTGGTTCAACGACATCATGAGCAAGGGCATCCTGCAGTCGGACCGGACCAACAACCGCAAGAACGGGTCGATCGTCATGTACGACTCGACCCACGTCGAGGTGGCCCGGTTCAACTTCACCAACGGCTGGCCCAGCAAGATCTCGACCGACCAGCTGAGCGTCGACTCGAACGACCCGGTGAAGGAGACCATCACCCTCACCATCGAGTCGCTCGCCCGGATCAAGTGAGCCTCAAGACCCGCTACGAGTTCACGCTCCCCCGGGGGTACGTGGACCGCGACGGCGGACTCCACCGGGACGGTGTCATGCGCCTGGCGACGGCGCGCGACGAGCTGGAGCCCCTGCGCGACCCCACGATCAGCGGCCCGGACGACCCGCGGCTGACGATCGTGGTGCTCGCGCGGGTGGTGGAGACGCTGGGGTCGCTCGACCTGGTCACGCCGCACGACATCGAGGGTCTCTTCGCGGCGGACCTGGCGTACCTGCAGGACTTCTACGGCGTGATCAACTTCGGGTCGCAGGAGGAGTTCGACGAGTTCGTCGCCGCGCAGCAGGAGGCAGGGCCGCTGCCGGGGTCGGAGCCTCCCGCTCCGGCTCCGGCGCCGCCGCCCTTCGTCTCCGACGAGGTCCCRACCCCGGTGCTCAGCCGTCCCGGCCGGGCATCGATCGAGGAGATCCGGACCGAGGCCCGGTAGGACCCATGCTGCGCTACCCCACCGAGGCGCTCTGGCAGGAGATCGCGTTCCTCGCGTACCACCTGCACTGGCCCATGGACGAGCTGCTCGACCTGGAGCACCTGGACCGTGTCCGCATGGTGCGCGCCGTGTCGGCCATGAACGCCCGAGCGTGGGAGGCGGTGAGGGACAGTGCCTGAGGAGCCTCTGGGTGGCGACGTGCCCGTCGCCGCCAACTTCGTGTTCGAGGTGGACGGGGTCGAGATCGGCGCTTTCAAGGAGATCACCGGCCTCCAGATGACCGTGTCCACCCACGAGTACGTCGAGGGCGGCCAGAACCAGTACGTGCAGC
The DNA here is from genome assembly GCF_054049655.1 of Cellulomonas sp. P5_C5. NCBI lineage: Bacteria > Bacillati > Actinomycetota > Actinomycetes > Micrococcales > Cellulomonadaceae > Cellulomonas > Cellulomonas sp. P5_C5. The sequence goes on from NZ_JBFULY010000004.1 coordinate 22,945, forward strand.
AGTTCCCCGGGGTCATCCGGTGGCCGCACCTGGTGTTCAAGCGCGGGCTGGTGAACTCCGACGCCCTGTTCACCTGGGTGGGCAAGTCTTCCGGCGAGGGGTTCGCCGGCAACCAGAACAAGCTCACGCGCTCGACCGGCGCCGTCACCGTCCTCGGCAACAACGGCGAGCGGTTGCGCTCCTGGGAGTTCGAGGGCGTGTTCGCGGTCTCGTGGAGCGGGCCGACGCTCAGCGCCGACGTCGCCGACTCCCTCACCGAGACCCTCGAGGTCGCGCACAACGGCTTCCGGGCGACGACGCTGTGAGCGCCGACATGCTGTCCTCGTCGAGCTCGTCGCCTCCGGGCTCGTCGGCTCGGTCGCTTCCGTCACCGACGCCCGGCTCGCCCGCCGACGACCCTCGCACCCGGCTGGGCCGGGCCATCGGGGTGCGGCTGCGTCGGCCCGGACCCGTGCTCGGTCACGCACGCCCGTCGCCCATCGGGTCGCTCGCGTCGTCGTCCTCACGGTTCTCCGCCGGGTGGGGGCGGTCGGTCGCGGTCCGCCGGTCGCTGGTCGGCCCCGCCGCCTCGGTGTCGGTCGGCTCCGGACCCGACAACGTGCAGCCGCCGCGCTGGTGGTCGGACGTGTCGGTCGTGCGGTCAGCCGAGGTCGACCCCTCGCCGCGCGGCCTGCCGCGGATGCTCGCGCGAGTCCCCGACCAGGCCAGCTACCGGCCCGGCGGCAGCACCACGCGCCTGGCGCCCACGACCATCCCCGTCCGCGTCTCCGAGGACGTGCGCGCCGCCGGGAAGATGACCATGACGTCCGACGCCCGCGTCATGCGCACCCCCGCGACGCGCGCCGGGCCACCCGCACGACCGGGGAACGACGGGGGGCCCGGACGAGCGTCGTCCGCCGTGACAGGTGACCGGGCTCCCTCCGCTGCGACGCTCCCGCCCAGCCCCGCCACCCGCCCCGCACCCTCCGGCCGCCTGCTGCGCCGACGTGCCCTCGCGACCGCGACGGCCGACTCCCGTCGCGCCGCCACGTCCGTGCGCCCGGCGGCCGGAGGGGCCGCGGCGCGCGCTCGCCCCGTCCCACCGGTCGGTCCGACCGGTCCTGTGGACGCGATCCGACGGTCGCCCTCCCCCGCGGCCGACGTCACTCCGCGCCCAGCGGTGGCACCGGGCACGACGACAGGACCGCGACCGGCCTCCTCAGCGAGCGCCGGGGTCCTGCCGACGGCGCCCTCGGCCGCCGCACGCACTCCATCGTCGACCGCCGCCGTCGACGTCCGGCGATCGACCGCCGACGCGGCCGGGACGGCTCCGGGTGCCCCCGGCTCCTCCGGCACGCCCCGAACCACGGGTACCTCGGATGCGTCCGGCGGCGCCGTTGGTGCGTCGGGCCGATCCACCACCTCGGGCACGACGGGTGCGTCCGGCACCTCGGGTCCGCTTCGCGTGCCGGCCACGGTCGACGCCTCGGGAGTGTCGACCACCTTGGGCGCGTCCGGCGCCGCCAGCGCGCCCGCTCCCGTGAACGCGTCCGGTCCCGCGAGCGCGTCCGGTCCTGTGAACGCGTCCGGTCCAGCGAGCGCGTCCGGTCCTGTGAACGCGTCCGGTCCCGTGAGCGCGTCGGGTCCTGTGAACGCGTCCGGTCTCGTGAGCGCGTCGGGGACGTCTACCGCCTCCGTCCCGCCGGATGCGCGTCGCTCGGCCGCCACGGTCGACGACTTAGGCACCTCGGGCGCGACGGGCACCTCGGGCACGACGGGCACCTCGGGCGTACCCGGTGACACGGGCCCGCACAGCATCTCCGCTGGGGCCTCGAGCGACCCGGCTGACCTGCGACGTTCGGCGAATGGACCGTCAACGGCGTCGGCGTCGGGGGCGTCAGCGGCGTCAGCGGCGTCAGCGGCGTCGGCGGCGTCGGTCGATGGGGGCTCGTCTGCCGGCTCCGACGGATCGACGACGGCCCGCGCCGAGGCTGCCGGGGCCGCCGGGGCGACGATGTCGCTGTTCGCCGGGCCGCCCGTCGGATCGTCGACCGACCCCACGCTGCCCTCCCCCGCCCACCGGCCGCTGGCCAGCGCCGTCCGGCGCACGCTCGCGCGACTGATGTTCCAGTCGCACGGCACTCTGGCTGACCCGACCGCGCGGGTTCGACGTTCGGTCGCACCGACCTCCGCCGCGGTCGCGGCTGTCGCGGCGGACGCGGCCGCATCGACCGCCGCGCCTGCCGGTGCCGGGTCTGGCGGTGCCGGGTCTGGCGGTGCCGGGTCTGGCGGTGCCGGGTCTGCCGGTGCCGGGTCGGGCGGTGCCGGGTCTGCCGGTGCCGGGTCGGGCGGTGCCGGGTCTGCCGGTGCCGGGTCTGGCGGTGTCGGGTCTGGTGCGCGGGACGCGGGATCKGCCAGGTCGGGCCATGCAGACCTGGGCACGTCGGCGACCGGCCGCGCGGACGGTCACGCGGGGCCGTCCTCGACCACCGCTCACGCGGCGACCGCGACCTCGTCCTCGTCCTCGTCCTCGTCCTCGAACGGTGCGTCGCGAACCACCGCGGCGCGTGTGCCGGCGGCGGGCACCTCGTCGCCCGCCGGCGGCACCGCGCCGACGGCATCGGGGAACGTCGCCGGCCCCTCGACCACCCGACCGACCGCGTCGACGTCCGGCACGGGGAGCACGGGGAGCGCGTCGGCCCCGGGCGGGACACCGACGGGGTCCGGGGTCGACGGGACCCGTCCGGTCGACGCGACCGCGGGAACGAGCAGCAGGTCGACCGCCGCACCGGACGCCTCCCGCTCACCGTCCGACGCAGCATCGGCGGGTGCACCTTCCGGTCTCTCCGCGGCGCCGGGGCACGGGGCCGGGGCGTCGGCGGTGCGCCGACGGGCGAGCGGCTCGCGGACGAGCGCGGACGGCTGGTCGAGCGACGGTCTCGCGAGCGCTCCCGTCGCGGAGGGGCGGTTGCCCGGCACCGGTCACCGTCGTGCGAGTCATCGCCGGACGCGCCCGTCGGGGGTCGGGCTGGGCATCGAGGGGGTCGATGTGAGCCGGTCGGCGGGGCCCGTCGGTCCGGGAGCGGCACCCGTCCGTGACCACCGGGGCAGCTACGCACCGCCCACGAGTGCCGCGTCGGCGAACCGTGCTGGGCCTGGTGGGCAGGGCCCGACGAACCCGCCGGTGACCGGCGCGCGGAACGCCGCCACGTCATCGTCAACAGGCACACGGAACTCCGCCACCTCGTCGGCAACCGGCACTCCCACCCTCGCCACCCCGTCGGCGACGGGCGCGCGGAACCCCGCCACCTCGTCGGCGACGGGTACGCGCAACCCCGCCACCTCGCCGACCGCTGGCGCGTGGAGCCCGACGGACGCGCGGGGTGTGGCCGGTGGCGAGCCGCAGCGGCTGCTCGCGGGGCCGGGCCACGCGTTGCGTCTCATGTCTCCGACCGTCGTCGCCGCTGCCGGCGGGGCGTCGGTCGCGGGGGCGTCGATCCTCTCGGCGGCATCGCCGGTCCGCCGCCGGGTGGGATCCCCGTCCGTCAGCACGCCGGGCGCCGACGCCGGGACCTCCAGGGCGAGAAGCGCCGCCGGAGCGACGGCGTCGGCTGCTGTCGGCGCCACGGCGAGCACGACGGCGAGTGCCACCGCCTGGACAGGAGCGACCATGAGGGAGAGAACGGGCTGGGCGTCGAGTCCGGCCGGCTCCGGAGGACGGGCACCTACGGACGCTCCGTGGAACGGCCGTGCGGGAGCCAGCGCGACGAAAGTCGGCACTCCGACGGTCGGCCTCCCCCCGGGCACCGCGGTGCGTCGGTCGACATCAGCACCCGCGACGCGCACGGCCTGGTCGCCGGGCGGCTCTGGGCAGGCGTGGTCCCCGACAGCTGCCGGACGGAACACCTCGCCACCGAAGGTGCCCGCGAGTGGGGCGAACCCGCCGCAGCTGCCGTCGTCGTGGAACGTGCTGCCGCCGCGCACGGTGGTGCGACGCTCGCCGTCCCCCGACGGTCCGGCGGTGGTGACGTCGGCCGTCGCGGACGCGCTCGGCACCGGCACAGCAGCACCCCTGACCTTCGGCGCTCCCGCCGGCTCGCCGCACGTGGTGCGGCGCTTCCACCCACCCGGTGAGGGGAATCCGGACATGAGCATCGACGACGCGTGGCGTGCGAGCTTCGCCGCGTTCGACAACTCGGGCGTCGACAAGAGCATCGAGGGCCTCCACACACCGACGGGATCGGGGTTGGGCTCCTACGACGACCCGGAGTTCCGGGAGGCGGTGCTGCGGATCGTCGAGGAGCGGCTCGAGGAAGAGACCGAGCGCCGGGCGTGGCGTCGCGGGTCGGAGGTGTTCTGATGGCTCCCCCACCAAGCCCTCCGGCAAGTCCCCCAGCGAGCCCGCCCGCGGGCAACCCGCCGTCGAGCCAGAAGGCGTTCCTGGAGACGGAGGACGGCACCAAGGTCCCGTGCCTGTTCAACCCGGCACAGCTGAAGATCACGCGCAGCAACACGTGGGCGGGCGCGGCGCTGCCGGGGCGTGGCGTGACGCGGCTGCGGTACACGGGGGCGAACTCGGGCGTGCTGCGCGTCGACCTGTTCTTCGACACCACCGACACGGGCACGGACGTCAGCGCGCACACGGGCAAGATCGTCGACCTCATGGAGGTGGACCCGACCCTGCCGGGCACGGACGAGACCAAGCACAGCGTCCGGCCGCCGTACGTGACGTTCCACTGGGGCGACCTGCACTCGTTCAAGGCGGTCATCGCGCACCTGGACCTGACGTTCACGTACTTCTCCAGCACCGGCACGCCGCTGCGCGCCCTGATGGGGCTGGTGCTGCGGCAGTACGAGGAGTCGCAGGCGTTCGGCAAGCAGAACCCGACGTCGGGGACTCCGCGGCCGCACCGGGTGCACCGGGTGCAGGCGGGCGAGACCCTCGACCGGATCTCCGCGCAGTACTACGGGGACGCGACGAAGTGGCGTCTGCTGGCGTCCGCCAACGCGATCTCCGACCCGCTCGCGCTGCGGCCCGGGTCGATGCTGACGATCCCGAAGCTCGAGTCATGACGAGCCCCGCGGTCGCCTACGAGGCGGTGAATCTCAAGATCACGGCCGAGGGTGTCGAGCTCCCCGACGCCTACCAGCTGCTGCAGGTGCGGGTGCAGCTGGGGCTGCGTGCGGTCGGGCGCTGCACGCTGGTGTTCGTCGACGACGACTACGCGATCGTGGGGTCGGGCAAGCTGAACATCGGGAAGGCGGTGTCGGTGGCCGCCGGCTACGACGACCTCCTGGGCACCGTCTTCGACGGCACGGTCACCTCGGTGGCCAGCGAGGTGGACGGGTACCGCGGCGCCACCCTGACGGTGACCGTCCAGGACCGCGGGTACGACCTGCTGCGGGACACGAACATCGAGTCGTTCACCAACATCTCCTACAAGGACATCGTGTCGCGCCTGGTCCAGGAGGCGGGGCTCTCGCTCGGGACGATCGACCTGCCGACGGCGCCGGTGAAGTACGCGCTGCGCAACGACACGGCCCTGGGCCTCATCGACGAGATCGCGCAGCGCACCGGCCGGGACTGGTGCATCGCGGGGCACACGTTCTCGATGTGGTCGGCGGTCTCGGGCAGCGCACCCGGCGCCCAGCCCGTCTCGATCACGGTGGGCATGGACGTCATCTCGTTCTCCGCCCGGCAAGTGGGCGACGGCGACACCAAGGTCACCGTGCGCGGCTGGGACCCGGTGGCGCAGTCCGCGGTGGTGGGCACGTCGACCACGCCCACCTCGCGCGCAGGATTCGACGTGAGTACCGCCGGTGCGCCGAAGTACACGCGCGTGGACGCCCGTGCGGCGACGCGCTCCCAGAGCGACGCGACGACGGCCGCCGTGGCGATCGCCGCCCGCACCGGCCGCGTCGTGGCCACCGGGAAGGTGCAGTACACCGCGCTGATGGTCCCGGGCGGTCGCGTGACGGTCGGCGGGGCCGGGCCGTCGAACGGCAACTACTACGTCCGGGAGGTCACCAACACCTGGATGGACGGCAACGCGGTGACCCGGTTCGTGGCCGGCGACCGCGACCCCGTGCAGCTGTCGGACCCGTGGGACACCACTGCGCCCGTGTCGAGCTTCCGGCGCAGCGGTCTCGCCGTCGGCATCGTCGACAACGTCAAGGACCCCGACGGGATGGGCCGCGTCAGCGTCTCGCTGGCCACCGCGTCCGACGAGGCCACCACCACGTGGGCGCGGGTCCTCGGGCTGGGCGCCGGAGCGGGACGCGGCCAGGTGGTGCTGCCGGAGGTCGGCGACGAGGTACTGATCGGCTTCGAGGACGACGACGTGACGCGACCCGTGGTGCTGGGCGGCCTGTACGGGAGCAAGTCGACCACCCCGACGGCCGCCGTGGACCAGAACGGCGCCGTGATCACGCGCGCGCTCACCAGCCGGCTCGGGCACGTCCTGGAGATGAGCGACGGCACCGCCCCGGCGACGCAGCACGTGCTGCTCGCGGCGGCCGGGCTCAAGCACAGCCTGCGCATCGGGAAGGACCGGGCGGACCTCAAGGTGCCCGACGGCATCCCGCTGAAGATCACGGCCGGCTCGTCGTTCATCGAGTTCGACGGCAAGGGCGGCATCACGATCGACGCGACGACGGTGACGATCAAGGCGAAGGCGAAGCTAGAAAGCACAGCGGCAGAGATCAGCAGCACCGCCACGGGTGCGCTGAAGCTGCAGGGCACGCAGGCGTCGCTCAAGGGCACCGGCATGGCGGCCGTCGAGGCGGGCGGCATCCTCGAGGTCAAGGGAGCGATGGTGAAGATCAATTGAGCGAGCTCTCCCCGACGCCGACGTCGGACTTCGTCGGCCGCGGGTTCACCTGGCCGCTGGGCGTCGACCACACCGGCGCCATCGCGCTGACCCGCGCGGGCGGCGACCTCGAGGACTCGATCCGGGTGGTCCTGCTGACCGCCCCGGGCGAGCGGCTCATGCGGCCGCAGTTCGGGTGCCGCATCTGGGACCTCATGTTCGAGCCCGTCAACGCCAACCTGCTGGGCCTGATCAGCGAGGCGGTCCGCGACGCGCTCGCGCAGTGGGAGCCGCGGATCGAGGTGCTGGACGTGACGCCGGTGCAGGACGCGGAGTCCTCCGGGACGGTCCAGATCACCATCGCCTACCGCGTCCGCGCCACCAACGACCGCCGCAACCTGGTCTACCCCTTCTACGTGATCCCCCGCGAGGACACCTGATGCCGCTCGACCCGCCGAACCTCGACGACCGCACCTTCCAGGACATCGTCGACGAGACCAAGCGCCTGATCCCGCGCTTCACGCCGGAGTGGACCAACCACAACGTGTCCGACCCGGGCGTCGCGCTCATCGAGCTGTTCGCGTGGGTGAGCGAGATGGTGCTCTACCGCGTCAACCAGGTGCCGGACCGCATGTACGTGCACTTCCTCAACCTGGTGGGCATCGAGCCGTTCCCGCCGAGCGTCGCGCGCGCGAACCTCACGTTCTGGCTGTCGTCCCCCGCCGACCGGGTGGTCCGGATCCCGGAGGGCACGGAGGTCTCGACGGCCCTCGACGACGCCGACGCGACCGTGTTCTCCACGGCGGGCGAGGCCGTCGTCRGCCCGCCGACGCTGACCACCGCGCACACGTCGGACGCGGCGCACCTCGCCTCGACGGACGTCTGGGACGACCTGACGCTGCCGGGCCAGTCGGCCGTGTGCTTCCCGTCGTCCCCGCTGGCCGAGGGGGACGCCCTGTACCTGGGCACCAAGGAGTCGCTCGCCGGGTTCGCGGTCCGGCTCGACCTGGCCGCCGACGCGCAGGGCATCGGCGTCGACCCCCGCAACCCGCCGCTGGCCTGGGAGGCGTGGAACGGGGAGGCATGGGTGCGGACGCTGGTGGAGTCCGACGGGACCGGCGGCCTGAACAAGGCCGGCTCCGTGGTGCTCCTGGTCCCGCAGAGGCACGAGCCGCTGGTGCTCGGCGGCACGCTCGCGCACTGGCTGCGCGTCCGCCTGCTGCGGCCGCAGCCCGGCCAGCCCACCTACCAGGCGTCGCCGCGCATCGCGTCGATCGCGCTGCAGGCCATCGGCATCACCGTCCCGGCGGAGCACGCCAGCGCGCAGCCGGCCGAGCTGCTCGGACGCTCCACGGGCGTCACCGGGCAGTCGTTCCTCGTCTCGACGACCCCCGTCGCGGCACGTCGCGACGACGAGCACGTCGTGGTCGTCGACCGCCGTGGCACGCACGCGTGGCAGGAGGTGCCGGACTTCTCCGCGTCCGGCCCGGACGACCTGCACGTCGTGTGGGACTCGAACACCGGCGAGGTGCAGTTCGGGCCCGCGATCCGGCACCCCGACGGCGTGGTCCGCCAGCACGGAGCGATCCCGCAGGACGGCGCCGAGATCCGCGTCACGGGGTACCGCTCGGGCGGCGGCGCGCACGGCAACCTGGGTACCCGGACGCTCACCGCGCTGCGCACCGCGCTGCCGTTCGTGGCGTCGGTGACCAACCTGGAGCCGGCGACGGGCGGGGTCGACGCCGAGACGCCGCAGGAGGCCAAGGCGCGCGGTCCCCTGACGCTGCGCACCGGGCAGCGGGCGGTCACCGCGTCGGACTTCGAGGCGATCGCCCGGCAGGCGTCCGTCGAGGTGGCCCGCGCGCGCTGCCTGCCGGCCGCGGAGTCGGGCTCGTCGGTGGTGCGGGTGCTCGTCGTGCCGCAGCTGCGCACCGACCCGCGCCTGCACAAGATCGACGACTTCGCCCTGTCCGACGCGCTGCGCGCGGCCGTCGGGGCGGCCCTCGACGTGCGGCGGATGGTCGGCGTGCCCATCGAGCTGGGCACCCCGTACTACCAGGGCGTCAGCGTCGCTGCGCTGGTCCGCACGCTGCCGGGCCGGCCGGCCGCGATGGTGCGGCAGCGGATCGTCGACGCCCTCACCCGCTTCGTGCACCCGCTGACGGGCGGCGCCGACCGGACCGGCTGGCCGTTCGACACCACCCTGACCGCGACCGCCGTCACGCAGGTGATCGAGGCCGTCGAGGGCGTGCTGTCCGTCGACGAGCTCCAGCTCTTCGAGTACGACCTGCGGACCGGCCGCCGCATCGGCGGCGGGCGCGAGTCGATCGTCCTCGAACCGCACACCCTGTTCCTGTCCGCCGAGCACCGGGTGGTCGTCCGATGAGCCGCGACCAGGACTGGCTGCTGCGTCAGCTCCCGCTGGGGATGGTGTCGGAGGACTTCTTCGTGCGGTTCGTGTCCATCTTCCAGGAGCAGGCCGGCACGCTCGTCGCGCACGCGGACAACCTCGCCCACCTGGCGGACCTCAGGCTCACCCCGCCGGAGATGGTCCGGTGGATGGCCCAGTGGCTGGGGCTGCCCGGGATCGACCCGGAGTACAGCGAGGCCGCGCAGCGCCGCATCCTGGCGACCGCCGCGGCGACCCTCCAGCTGCGCGGCACCACCGCGGGCCTGACCCGGCTGCTCGAGCTGTACTCGGGAGGTCCCGTGATCGTCAGCGAGGGCGGCGGCATCTTCGAGCAGGGCGAGGCCCCCGTCGGACCTGCCTGGGTGGTCATGGAGGTCCCGTCGACCGGGCTCCTGGAGGAGGCGGACTTCCTGTCCCTGGTGCTCGACGAGGTGCCCGCGCACGTCCACGCGGAGATCTGGGTGGCGCAGCGCCGCATCTGGCCGACCCCTGAGCGACTGGCCGAGCGGGAGGCGTCATGACGGACCTCGTCGATCCCCAGACAGACGGMACGATCGTCATCCCGTGCCCCGAGTGCGGCACCCCGTCGCCCGTGCACACCGACCAGCGGCTGGCCACCGACTTCTGCCCGACGTGCGACTACCCGCTGTTCTGGGCCCGCCCGTCGGTCGCGCCGGCGGGGGTGGAGGGCCGTACCGACGACGCCCTGCGCCGCGCACCCGGCGCCTCGGGGACCGCGACGCCCGCGACGCTCGCGTGCCCGGTGTGCGCCGAGCTGAACGTGCCGAACGCCGCGCTGTGCGTCCGGTGCGGCGCGGACATGAACCCGCCCGCGCCCCCGCCGCCTCCGCCGCCACCCGCGCCGCAGCCCGTCATCATCGTGCAGCCCCCGCCACCGCCCGAGCCGTGCGGGCACCCGCGCACGTGGGTCGTGGTGCTGGTCACGGCGTGGATCGTCGTCCCGCTGACGCTGCTGGTGGTCTGGCTCTTCTGAGATGCCGGCGGCGGTTGCTGGTCCCACTCAAGTCGGCGACGTGCGTGCCGATGCCTGCTGGTGACGCGCCCCTGCTCTCCGACCTGGATGTGCCGCGCCGCCGACATCTGGAGTGAACCCATGGTCGACAAGCCGGCCTACACAGAGATCACCGCGAGGGACTGGTCAGATTCGCGCCGAGTCGCGATGGGCGTGCACCCCTACGCGACCTCGTACCTGCTCGACGACGGTGGACACCTTGACGAAGTTCCGCAGCTGGAATGGACCTGGGCGAGCCCCGAACGGGTCGACGACCTGGTGACGACAGCCGACGCCATCCGACTGGTCAGTCCTCGGATGCGGGAGATCTTCGACGCACACCTCGGACCCGACGACGAGATCCAATGGCTGCCGGGCACCGTGACCCGCTCCGACGGGACCACGCTGGCGTACTGGGTCCCGCACTTCCCCGTGCACCACGACCTGCTCAACCGCGAGCACTCCACCTTTGGACCTAGCGGTCTGCCCATCGTCTACGTGCTCTCCCGCGCCAAGCTCGCCGGCCACGCCATCACGGCACTTCCCGGCAACCCGTTGACCACCGTCATCTCCGCGACCGTCGCCGACGCCCTCATCGCACTCGACGTCGTCGGCGTCGACTTCATGAACGTGCCGATCGGACCGTGAGCCGTCGTCGGGCGGGCGAACGGAACCTTMAGGCGGTGCCGTACCCCTCGAACGCGTACGGGTTCAGGATCTGGCGACCCCACAGGTAGCTGCGGTCGTCGAGGGTCAGGTCGGCTTCGTCGGCTGCGTCCGCCCACTGTTCCCGAATGGCCGCGACCTGCGAGTCGATGATCTCGCGCGCCTGTGCACCCGTCAGCCCGTACTCGGGTGCTGCCTGGACCAGGAGCGCGAACTGACTCGCACGACGCCCGTCGGCGRTGATGTCCATGGCCTGGCGTGCCTCGGTCCCCGAGCGCAGCTGTGGGCACAGGTCGTAGGCCGGGGTCAGCTCGAGCTCGGACCCGTCCCAGAACGCTGCGTGGTTGCGTGCGTGGTCGTCGATGTTGCTGATCGCGACGTTGAAGACGATCCGTTCGAACAGGGACCGCCCCGCTCTGTCGCCGTCGCGTCCGAACCGGCGTAGTACGTCGAGCACCTCGACGTAGGAGGAGTACCGCGCGCCCAGGAAGTCGTCGAACCCGAGCATCGTCAGCGCTGAGAGCATCATGCGCCGCCGCCCACCACCGGGCCGGTCGAATCGTTCGACCAGCAGGACGTCGCGCTCGAGCGAGCGGATGACCTTCGTCGCCGGCACGGGGATGCCGACGCGCCGGGCCAGCGACATCGCCACGGCTTCGGCCTTGACCACCGAGTACGTGTCGCTCGACGTCGACAGTTTCGCGATCCACTGACGTTGGCCGTCACGCAGGAGCACCTTCGGCCGAGCCCCGCCGACCGCGGTCCCGTTCACGAACGCGTCACCCAGGACTCCGGTGAGCTCACCGCGGTCCATCGCCTGCGCAGCAGCGTGCAGCTCATCCAGCGTGGCGTCCGCGACGCGCGGCACGTACTCGGTGGCGCTGCGCTGGAAGTCCAGTGCGCCGATGCGGTCCGAGCCGGACTCGAGCAGGTAGGTCAGCTTCGTCGCGTGACTCTGGTCGGCGGCGTCGCCGAATCGTCCACCGGCCAGACGCACGTTGATGACTCGTTGCCCMCACGAGTCCGGGCTGGAGTCCCACAGGCAGCCGGCCATGCCCATGGCCTCACGAGGGTCCTGCCAGCCTGCGGTCAGGGGAAGCTCCGGCCGGTACAGGCTGATCGCGTCCGCGCGATCGAGGTAGCTCCGGCCGTAGATGAACTGGTGCCGTTCGCCGACCTGGCGAACCTGACCGGCCACGACGGGTTCCTTGGCCCCGGGGAGCCACACCCACACGAAGGCGTTCGTCGGTGGTGTCGTGAGGATGTCAGAAGTCGTCATCGGCGTCGCTCCTCACCGCCGCCGCGCGGACCTGCCGAGGGAGCAGGGCAAGGGTCTCCTCGCCGCGGCGCCGCGCCAGGGCCAGGTCGTCCCCGTCCAGCCCGAACAGGTCGACCCCGACCGTGAACGCAGCGTTGAACGCCGTGCCGATCGCGCTGTGGGGTTCGCCGCGCTCCACCGCCGCGAGCGTCCGTGCATCGACACCGATGCGGCCGGCCAGGTCTGCCTGCGTCCAGCCACGCGCCAAGCGCGCGGTCTTGATCTGGGCACCGAGCACGGCCAAGGCGTCACGGGACGCACGGGATACGGCGATCGGGCGCCTCGGCACTGTCATCACCCACAATAGACTGCATCTAAGACCATCTTGGATACATTTTATTGTAGGCGGGGATACCGAAACGTCAACTGTCGCCCCTGACGGATCCTGTCGGAGGAGAGGGAGCCGGCGCCGAGGACGGGATCATCGGCATCGCGCGCGCCGAGTGCGCCGGCAGGGCCGGGCCGACGGATGTCCCTCGGCCCGGCCCTGTGGCGTGCGTCAGCCGAGTGCGTCGACCGCAGAGACGAAGGTGTCCCACTGCGCGGCGGGGTCACCCCCGTTGACGTCGACCTCCGTGATGGACGACTGGATCGCGTCGTGGATCGCGAAGTAGTTCGGGCCCTTGAACGGGGCGACGATGCCCTTGGCGCGGTTGGCCAGGATCTGGCCGGCCGGGGCGTCGTTGAAGAACGCGTTCGTGGAGCTGAGCAGCTCGTCCGAGCCCAGCGCCTCGGTCTGGCTCGGGAACGTGCCCTTGTTCTTGTAGGCCTGGAGCTGCTGCTCCGGGGCCGTGAGCCACGCGGCGAACTTCTTCGCCTCCTCGGGGTGCTTGCTCTGCGCGGGGACCGTCATGAACGAGCCGCCCCAGTTGCCGGCGCCGCCGGGGAAGACGTCCGCGATGTCCCAGCCGGTCACGCCGGCCGAGTTCTGCTCGATGACGCCGAGCATCCAGCCCGGAGCCAGCATSGTCGCGAAGCCGTCCGTCTGGAAGGACGCGGTCCAGTCCTCGCTCCACTGGCCSAGGTGWGCCGASAGGTTGTCGGTSACSGMKGCCGTGGTCAACCTCTCGTAGATGTCCTTCACCTCGGGGTTGGTGGYGGCGATGATCGTGCCGTCSTCCTCCTCGTAGGCGTTCTTGACCTGGTTGATCATGCCCTGGTAGATGSCRYYRGCAGCGTCGAAGAACGGCTTGCCCGTGGCCTCGGTGTARCGCTTGCCGAAGGCGAAGTAGTCGTCCCACGTGGCGTCGGCGCCACCGAGCTCGGCAGCGACCTCCTCACGCGTGGAGGGCAGGCCGGCGGCGGCGAGCAGGTCACCGCGGAACGCGATGGCCTCCGGGCCGATGTCGGTGCCGTAGCCSAGCAGGAYGCCGTCRGGCGTCGTGGCCTGCTGGACCTTCCAGTCGAGCCAGCGGCCGTCGAGGGCCGGGTCCGTCAGGTCGACGAACTTGTCCGGGTACTGCATGAGCTCGGGGAGGAAGTCGATCTCGATCATCTCGACGTCGGAGGTACCGGAACCCGACGCGAGGCGCGTGTTCAGGTTGTCCCGGGCCTCCTGGGCGGTGGCCGCCTTCTTGTTCTGGATCGTGATGCCCGGGTTCTCGGCCTCGTACTGCGCGAACATCTCGTCCGTGTAGCCGGGCTCGTTGAACGTGCCGAGCGTCAGCGTGATGTTGCCGCTGTCCTCGGAGCTCTCGTCGCTCGGCGTGTCGGCGTCGMCGGAGCACGCGGTGGCGAGGAGGGCGATACCCGCCACCCCCGCTGCGGTCGCCCAGATCTTGCTGCTGGTCCTGCGCACAGTGTGACTTCCTTGTCTGTCGTACGGCGTCGTCGCCGCACCCCAAGGGCACCCGACGTCCGCACGCCGACAGGGCGTGCAKACCATCGGGGTCGGGTCGTGTGACCCGGTGCCGTCACGATCTCGTCCGCAGCAAGGCGTGAACGTCCTCCCGCTGCACCTTCGGTCGCGCGCGGGGAGAAGTTGAGGATTGTGGAGGGCTGAACCGGGACGAGTTGCCGACGAGCCGGCTCCCCGCCGGGGGTGCGGCGGACTCAGCCGCCGGCGTCGTCACGCCCCGCCGGTCTCGTCACGGCGTGACGGGCGGCCCGGAGATCGAGACGTTCCCGCTCTGGGAGGCGACGAACGTCGTCGCGCCGGGGTACCGGGCCCGTACGTTCTCGGTGACCCCCGCCGCGGGCGTGTAGGTGCAGGTGGCGACGCCGGCCGTCAGCGCGACCGCCGCGCAGGTGGGGATCGCCACCGCGGCACCGGTCGCCGGGACGACCTCGAACACGACGGTCCCGGTCGCGGCCGCCGGGCTGACGGTCGCGGTCAGGACGCCGGCGGCGGCCGTGAGCCCGGTGGTCGTCGCCCGCTGGACCGTCACGCCGAGGTCCAGGCTGGCCGAGGCCGCCCACGACCCCGCGCCGGAGTACGCGACGCGCAGCGTGACGGCGCCCGTGCCCCAGCCGGCGTCGGCGGTCGCGGTGAGCGTCTGGTCGGCGCCGGTGGCCACCACGTCGGACCCGACGTCGGCCCAGGTGTTGGGGGCTGTCCGTCGCTGGAGCTGGAGCGCACCCGTGCTCACGGTGCCGCTGCCGGACGCCGGCTGGACGCGGGCGGTCACCGAGACGGTCCCACCCACGACGACCGTGGCGGCGGCGACGGTCGCGGTCGTCGTGGTCGGCCGCGCGGCGACGTCCATGGTGACCGCGCGGAACGTGGTGCCCGCGGGGATGGTGCCGCCGGTCACCGTGACCACCCAGCCGCCCGTGACGGCCGCGGTGACCGTGGCGGCGGTGTCCGGCAGGAACAGGACCGAGTCGCCGCCGCCGACGGCCACCGTCACCGGCGTCGCGGTGCCGCCCTGCGTCACGGTCGCCAGCACGGTGGCGGGCGCCCCGCTCACGCTCGACGTGGCGCGCAGCGCGAGCTGCGTCTCGCGCACGGTCACCGCGGCGGGCACCGCCCCCGTGCCGGTCGCGGGGACGTCGACGGTGCCGGTGTGCGTGCCGAGGTGCCCGGACGGGCCGGAGACCGTCACGGTCCAGGGGCCTGTGGGCACCTGGTTGAACGTCGTCGTGTAGGTGCTCGCGCCCGCGCCCGTCCGGACCACCGGCTGCGCGGCCGGTCCCGCCACGGTGGCGCTCGTCAGGCTGACCAGCGCTCCGGTGAGGTCCGTGCCGTTCGCCGACGTCACTGTCACCTGCACCTGGCGGGTCACGTCCTGGAGCACGAGGTCGACGACGATGCCCTGGCCGGGTTGCACCGCGACGGTCCGGGTGGCGCCGAGCCCGTCGACGGTCGTCGACACGGTGTAGGTGCCCGCCACCACGACGGGGAACGCGTACTGGCCGTTGGCGTCGGTGGTCGTGGTCCGGGCGTCACCGGTCTGCGGGGTCAGGGTCACGACGGCGCCCTCGACGAGGTCGAGCCGCCCGCCCGCGCGCTGGTGCTGGACCAGACCCTGGATCGACCCGGACGGCGTCGTCATCGGCACGCTGATGGACGGCGTCTCCCCCGGCGGGATCGTCACGGGCAGCGAGAGCGGCGAGTACGTGGGGCCGGAGATGTTCAGGTTGTAGGTCAGGGGTGGCACGTTGAAGAACACGTAGAGCCCGCCGGGGCAGGGGTCCGTGTTGTTGTCCGGGCCGCAGGTGGGCGTGATGGTCCGCGGACCGGTGGAGTCCAGGTAGCTGAGCTGCATCGTCAGGCCCGGCACCACGGTGGTGCCGTCGTACGCGCGGACCTGGAGCCCTCCGTTCTTCGCCGGGAGCAGGATCAGCGGCACGTCGACATCGAGGCTGCCGAGCGGTCCAACGAGCGGGTCGGGGACGGTGACCGCGGTCGCGGGCACGCTGTCGTGGCCCGGAGCCGTCGCCTCGACCTGCCAGCCACCCCCGACCAGGCCGTCCGTCACGGTGTTGCCGGTGAGGCGGTACGTGCCCGTCGAGCCGGTGGTGCCGACGAACGGCGTCCCGGCGACGCCCTGGCGCACGGCCATCTGGGCGCCCGGTAGGTCCTGCTCGAGCCCTGTGGTCAGCACGGACCTCACGACGCCCTGCACGAGGCCGAGCCGCCGCACGGTCACCAGCTTGTCGTCGTCGGGACCGTCCCCGGCGTCGAGCCGCACCGACGTGGTGACGCGCGCGTGCCCGGGCGCCCGGACCTCGACCGTGTAGTCGTCGGTGGGCAGGTCGCCGAAGTCGACGTGCGTGTCACCCGGGTGGGCCTCGCGCTGCTGCGTCGTCCCGTCCTGCAGCGTGATCGTCACGATCGAGCCCTGCACGAGCAGGGCCGGGTCCTGGGTGGTCCCGACGGTCACCCGCAGGAACCCGAACTTGCGCAGCTCGAAGACGAGGGCCTCCGGATCCGGTGCGCGAGGCATCGCGACGCCCGGGTCGACCGTGAAGGTCTGGGGCTCCAGGTCGTACCCGGGCAGCGTGGCCGTGACCGTGTAGGTCCCCGGCCGGATCAGGCGGCTGCCGGTGGGGCCGGTCGGGTCCGCGCCCTGGGCGGAGTCCGACCACACGACCGTCGGCGTCGAGCCCACCATCACGGCGGTCAGCGACAGCTGGCCGGTCCCGGGCGGCGCCGACTGGACGGCGAACCGCACGTTGCGCACGGCCTCGTCCATGCCGAGGGCGTCGAGACCCGGCACGAACGCGAGGGTCCCCGAGAAGGGCACGCCCGCGGGCGACAGGGTGATCGTCGCCAGCGCGGACGTGGGCACGTCGGCGGCCGAGAACGACTGGAAGCCGGCCGCGGTGACCGTCACGTCCACGCGCGGCTGCACCAGGGGCAGCACCATCGTGCTGTCCGGGCTGGTGGCCTCCTCGGGGCAGGCGCCACCGTCGGTGCAGATGGTGAACGCGCCCTCGATCGGCGTCGTGGCGGTGGCCGACTCGCGGACCGGGGTCAGCCCGTTGAACCGCGTGGTCCCCGTGACCGTGACGACCGCACCCCGCACGGGGGTCTGCTCGCCCGCGACGAGCTGGGTCACCACGCTGCCGGTCAGCTTGGCGACGGGCAGCGTCAGGACGATCTGGACGGGCACCTCCTGGTTGAGGCCGACGGTGACCGGGCTGGACAGCGAGCCGGTGCTGACGCCCGTCGCCGTCACCTGGTAGTCGCCCGGCTCCAGCCCGATGACCTGCGTGAGCCCGTGGACGTCCGTGTCGGGCGTGGGGGTGGGGAGCACGGACGCCGGGTCGGTCTCCACGGACGCACCGACCGCGGGCACGAGCGCGGAGCTGCCGTCCGACCGCATCACGGTGACGTTGAGCCGCCCCAGGCGGTCGAGCACCGCGTCGAACCGTTGCGACGACCCGGGCACGAGAGCGACGGCGCCCGGCGCGGCCGGCAGGTACTCGTCGTCGGCCGGCGGGACCACGAACACGGTGTACGCGCCGGCGGTCAGGCGGTTGATCTCGTACGACCCGTTGAGCCCGAGGAAGCTGCACGCCGCGCCGGTGATCTCGCACGTCGTCACACCCTTGGTGCACGGGGCGGCCGGGACGACGACATCGGGCGTGGTCGGCACGGCGATCACGCAGGTGCCGGTGGGCACGGCATCGACCCGCGCCTGGACGGTCCCGATGATCGACGGGGACCGCTCCAGCGCGACGGGGGTCGCCTCGACCACACGCCCCATCGCCACGGTGACGTTGACGTGACCGTCCTCGTACCCGGGTGCCGCGATGGTCAGCCGGTAGAGGCCGGGCAGCAGGCCCGGGTCGGTGGACGCCGGGAACGTGTAGTCCCGGTCCGGGTCCGTGTACGCGACGTACGAGCGGGTCACGCCCGCAGCGTCGGTGACGTCGCCCGTCACGGTGATCCGGCACTCCTCGCCGGGGCGGATGTTCGGGCAGTCGACCTGGCCGCCGTCGCTGGCGTCGCGCACGCCGCCGCGGATGCGGGAGGTCGCGATGAGCCCGTCGCCGGGGATCGGCGCCAGCACCAGATCCGCCCGCGCGGTGCTCCCGCTGGTCACGGTGACCTGCGCGGACCCCGGCTCGTGCCCGAAGACCGTCGCGGTGAGCACGTACTGGCCGGGGTCGATCCCGGACAGCCGGAAGGTGCCGGACCCGTCGGACGCGGCCATCGTCTTGTAGGTGCCGGTCGGTCCGTCGAGCGTGAGGCCCGCCCCCGCCAGGCCCTCTCCCCCGGTGGACGTGACGGTGCCCTCGACCACCCCGCCGACGGACGTCATCACGATGTCGAGCGGGTCGACGCCCTCGGGCCCGACGTCGACCTGCCGCGTCTGCGTCGCGTACCCGGCCCCGGAGACGGTCACCGTGTACGACGCCGGGACGGGCAGGTCCGGCAGCACGACGGTGCCCGCGCGGTCGCCCGTGACGGTGGTCGCGGTGCGCGTCACCTCGCCCGCCGACGCGGTCACCGTCAGCCCGCCCAGCCCGCCGAAGCCACCGAGCGAGTCGGTGCCGCGCACCGTCCCGGACAGGGTCGCGACCCCGCTGCGCAGCCCGAGGTTCACCGTCCGCGCGCCGTCGGCCTCCAGGCGCAGGAGCACGGACTGGGCACCCAGGCGCTCGGCCGACGCGGTGACCAGGTAGGTGCTCGGCGTGGACAGCCCGTCGACCTCCCAGTACCCCACACGCCCGCTGGTGGCGGTCCGGGTGGTCACCGTCGTCGTGCCGTCGGAGAGCGTGATCTCGACGCCGCCCGCCGCGCCGTCCGGGCCGGTGACCGTCCCGGACATCCGGCCGTTCCCGGGGACCATCTCGAGCGTGAGCGGGGCGACGGCCGCCTCCGCGCCGGTGACCAGGAAGCGCTGCGTCTGGTACCCGGGCTTCGACAGCACGATGAGGTAGCGGCCCGTCGCGGACAGGTCGGCGAACGCCCAGGTGCCCTTCTCGTCCGTCGTCGTGCTGCGGCGCTGCGAGGCCTCGTCCGTGAGCTCGACGGGCAGCGCGGTGCCCAGGACCTTGCCCGCGCCGCTCGACGGCTCCGCGGTCGCCAGAGCCATCGCGGCGGCGCGCCCCGGGGACGTCAGGGCCGCGAGCGCGACGAGCCGCCGGTCGGCGCCCGCGGCGGTCGGCGGCGGCGTCGCGGTCCCCTCGGGGGCGAACGCCGACGCGGGCGACACCTGCACCTGAACGCCCGCAGGCTCCGACCCCGTGACCTGCCCGGCGACGCGGACCCCGGGGACCAGCGGAGCCGGTGCCGGGACGGCGGGGGCCTCCTCCTCGGTCCCGCCGTCGGTCCCGCCCTCCGTCCCCCCGCCCCCCGGCTCGTCGCCGGGCTCCTTCGCCGGCTCCTTCGCCTGCTCCTGCGACCGGTCCGCGACCACCTGCGACACCAGCGGCAGCGCGGCGAGCACGGCCCCGATCCACAGCAGCGACACCATCGTGATCGCGACGGCCTTGAGCGCGGTCGACGTGAGCAGGGGCCGCAGAGCGACGGAGCCGTCGAACCGCTGCGGCGCCCGCGCCCCCGTGGCGACGACGTGGAACGGTGACCGCCGCGTGCTGCCGACCAGGCGCGGCCGCAGCGCCCGGACCTGCCCGGGGATGCGGATGGTCTGGTGCGCGGCCAGGTCCACGTCCGCGGCGTTGAGATCGACGGCGAGGTCGGCGTCGCCGAGCGCGTCGAGCCGCACCCGCACGGGCTGCTCGCCCGTGTTGGCCAGGACCACCTGGATCGGCTTCCTGCGGACCGCCCGGGAGTCCGCCGGCTCCACGCTGAGCACCAGGTCGCTGACGCCGTCGACGCGCAGGACGACGTCGACCAGGGTCGTCGCGCGTGCGGCCCCGGGGCCGCGGGCCTCGACCGCGACGACGAACGGGTAGTCGCCGGGGGCAGCACCGACGGGCGGCATCAGCGGCAGCTCGACCGTGACCGTGGCGTCCGCGGGCACGGCGGGGACGGCGACGGGCGCCGGCAGCCAGCCGCCCTCGAGGCCGATGGCGGAGAACGTGAGCTCCTGTGCCTGCGTCGTGAGGTTGCGCGCGTGCACCCGCAGGACCGCGAGCTGGCCCGGCGACGCGTGCGCGCCGGGTTCGGCGAGGACGCTGGGGGCGCCCTTCGTGGTGCGCTGCGGTGCGACGGCCACGTCGATCCTCGCTCAGTTCGTCGGGATGGACAGGTCGACCGTGAGCTGCTGGCTCGCGCTGACGGTCTGCGGGGTGGAGGTCACCAGCACGGTGCCCGACGGCGTGGTGCGGACCTCGACGATGTACTGCTCGGGGGCGGCGACGTCGCCGAACGTGTAGGTCCCGTCGGCGGCGGTGGTCGTGGTCGCGACCGGTCCCGCGGCCGTCCCGTACTGCGCCGCGAGGTACAGCAGCACGGCGCGCCCGTCCTGCACGGCGCCGCCGGCCTGCGACACCGTGCCGGAGATCGACGCGGGCGCGACGAGGACGGGGCTGAGATCCCGGTTCTGCGCCGCCGCGAGCACGACGATCGTCGAGGTCGGGCGGGTCCCGGCCC
Organism: Cellulomonas sp. P5_C5; assembly: GCF_054049655.1. NCBI lineage: Bacteria > Bacillati > Actinomycetota > Actinomycetes > Micrococcales > Cellulomonadaceae > Cellulomonas > Cellulomonas sp. P5_C5. Next base: position 43,591 of record NZ_JBFULY010000004.1, read on the forward strand.
GGGAGAACGTCACCGTGTACGTCCCGGGCGGCAGCGAGTCGACGACGTACCGCCCGATCTCGGAGACCGGTGTGGACGCGGTGGTGACCACCCGCTGGGTGGTCCCGGAGCTCACCGTCACGGTCACGTTCCCGACCGGGTTGGTCACCCCGGCGGTCGTGCTCTGCCGGACGACGCCCGAGATCGTGCCGTCGGCTGCCCGCAGCGTGGCGTTCACCTGGGTCGCGCTCGGCGCGCCGGACGTCACGTTCCCGAACCCGTCGATGCTCACGGAGAGCACCTGCGACTCCAGGTCGGCGCGGGAGAACGTCACCGTGTACGTGGACGGGACGCGCAGGCCCGTCACCTGCCAGCCCCCCGCCGGCGCCGACGACTGCGTGACCGTCTGCGCCGTCACGGCCCCGTCGGTCACCGTCACGACGACGCCGCTCGGGTCGCCGCCCGGCACCGTGACCTGACCCCCGAGGCTCGACTGGTCCTGACCGAGCAGCACGGAGACCCCGGTGAGCTCCTGGGCGGGGGTCAGCGTGAGGTTGAGCGTCGCGGGCGCGAACCCTTCGGCGGTCACGACGACGGTGTACGTGCCCGGCGTCGGCAGCCCGCGCAGCGTGAACGAGCCGACGGGGTCCTCGGTGAGCGTCACCGTCTCGACGACCACCTGCCCGGCGCTCGCGACGAYCGTGGCCCCACCGACCGGGCCTGCGGCGCCGCCGACGGAGCCGGCGATGGACCCGTCGCCGGTCAGGAGCGAGAGCTGGATCCCGCTGCGGTCCTCCCCGGCGGCGACATCCACGCGCTGCACCGCGCTGGCGAACCCGGCCTTGGAGACCACCAGGTCGTACACCGCGGGCGACGGCAGGTCGGCCACCTCGAACGTGCCGTCCGCACCGATCGGGACGGTCCGCACGACGGCACCCGTGCTGCCGGTCGCGGTCGCCTCGCCCGCCTCCGGCTCGACGACGTCCGCGAGCGGCGGGATGTCGAGCGGCAGCTCCACGGTGAGCTGGGCGCCGCCGACGTCGGCCCCCGTCACGGTGCCCGACAGGGTGGCCGGGACGCCACCGACCACGACGTTCAGTCCCCCGACGGTCTGCCCGGTGGTCAGCTCGACCGGCTGCGCGTCGGGCTGGGCGACCGCCGACGGGTACCAGACGGGGGCGAACCCGGCCCCGGTCACCTGGATCGTGTACTCCCCGGCGGGCAGGTCCGACATCGCGAACGTGCCGTCCGTGCCCGTGGCCTGCGTCTTCACGGGCTGCGACGGGTCCTCCGCGCCGAACAGCAGGACCGTCACGTCCTGCGCGGGCACCCCCGTGCTCAGCTGGATCACCGTGCCCTCGACGGTCGACGTCCCCGTCTGGGCAGCCGCCTGCCGGGCCTGCGCCACCTGGATCGCCAGGTCGCGGTCGGCGGCCGACCGGCCCACCACGGAGCTCAGCGCGATGGTGATGATGAGGGCGAACGTGGAGATGGCCAGCAGGAGCCCGAGCAGCCCGAGCATGCCGCGGGACAGCAGCGGCTTCTGCACGAAGACGCCCGAGGCGGCCGGGGGTGCGTCCGCTGGTGGCGCCGCGGGACCGTCGAGCCGCAGCTCGAACGGCCGCAGCAGCGGGTCCCCCACGAACGGCCGCTTCGCGCTCGCGGCCAGTGCCACCGACGTGCTCTGGCCCGGCGCCAGGCTGAACCCGTCGGGGTCGAACGTGTACGTCGTGGCGGCCTCGGGGTCCCGCGCGACCAGCCGGGCGTGCTGGACGGTGTTGCCGTCGTTGCGCACCACCGCGGCGAACGCGGCGACCTTGCCGGCCGTCACGGTCGCGGGTTCGAGGCTCACGGTCGTGCGCGGCACGGCGGGGACGTCGATGGTGACGTCCTCGATCGCGATGGCCGACTGGTCCGTGACGTCGCGGACCTGCACGGACACGCGGCGCTCACCGGCCGGGATCCCCTCCGGCAGCGTGAGGATGATGCCGACCGACACCGACTCCCCGGGGAACAGCCGCGGAGACGGGTCCTCGATCTCCACCCACGACGGGTCGGCACCGAGCACCCGCAGCACGTACCCGGAGATGACGTCGGAGCCGTTGGTGACGACGACGCCGAGGGTCGTGGGGGTGCCGGGGGTGGCGACGGCGCGCCGCGGCTCGACCGACAGGCGCATGTCAGCCGCTCCCGGCGATCGGGAGGTCCTGCGACGTCGCCGACCCGGGCCGCACGACGACGACGGCCGTGGCCAGCACCGCCCCACCGTTGGACACCGACACCGTGTAGGTCCCGGCGGGCAGGTCCGGCAGCAGGTACGTACCGGACCCGAACGCGCCGGACGCCGTGGTGGTCGTCGAGCGGGTGATCGTCCCGTCGGTGGCCTGGACCGTCGCTCCCGCCATCCCGGCGCCGTCCTGCGTCACGCGGCCGGTCACGTCGCCCAGCGCCGAGCTGAGCGTCACGGTCACCGGCGCCGGCGGGCCCGAGTCGGTGAGCGTCACCGGCACGCTCGCCGAGGTGTACCCGTCCTTGGTGAAGGTGAGCGTCACCGACCCCGTCGTCAGGCCCGTGAGCGTGAACGACCCGACCGCCCCGGCCGTCAGGGTCGTGGTGGTCACCGTGTTCGCGGACCCGCCCGCGGTCACCGTCACGCCACCGATCCCGGCGCCGCTCGCGTCGACGACGCTGCCCGTGACCGTCCCCGCCCCGCCGGAGAGCACCACCCGCAGGTCGCTGCGCTGCTCGCCCGGACCGAGGTCGACGACGACCGTCTGCGTGCTGAAGCCCTGCTTGGTGAACGTCAGGACGTAGGTGCCGGGCGTCTTGAGGTTCGGCACGACGAACTGGCCGACCTGCCCGATCGTCGGCGTGCCGACCACCACGGGCTTGCCGTCCATCGTCGTACGCACCTCGACCCCGCCGACGGGCGCCGACCCGTCCGTCACGGTCCCCGAGATCTGACCGGCACCCGCCCCGAGCGTCACGTCGAGCGCGAACCGCGACTGCCCGCCCAGGACGCGCTCGGACAGGCTGCTCGGCTGGTAGCCCTCCGCGACGAACGCCAGCTCGTACGTGCCCGGCGCGGGCAGGCCCGCGAACGTGTACGCACCGGCGCCGTCGGTCGAGGTGACGTACTCCGTCGCGGGGTCCGCTCCGGTCCAGGCGGGCTTCGCGGTCACCTGCACCACGACGGTGCCGGGGGCCTCACCCGTCTCGACGTTCCCGCTGATCGACGCGGGCAGGCCGGTCACCGCCAGGTCCACCCCCGTGGTGACCTGCTGGGCGAGGGCGTCGACCTGCGTCCCTGTACCGAACGAGGTGCCCGACTCGTACCACGCGGTGTCGTACCCCTCCGCGGCGACCTCGAGCAGGTACGGCCCGGGGAACAGCCCGGCCAGCGCGTAGCTGCCGTCGGCCTGCGTGGCCGCCGAGGACACCTCCACGGGTGCGTCCCGGCCCTGCCGCCAGGCCGTGACGGTGACCCGACCGACGCCCTGCTGGTCGGTCGCGCCGAGCACCAGCCCTGTGACCGTCGCGCCGGTGCCCGCCGGGACGGGCCCGTCCTTCGGCATCGCGCCCGCGGGCATCCCCTCGGGCAGCGTCCCCTCCGCCGTCTCCGTGTTCACGAAGAACGACGGCGGCGCCACCTTGGCGTACGGGTCGGCGCCGAGCACCTCGCGCATGCCGAGCACGAACGCCAGTGCCCACGCCGCGAGGATCGACAGCAGGACGAGCGCCGTGAGCAGCCCCCGGCTGAACGTCGACTTCTGCCGGAGCACCAGCTCGACGTCGGCGGTCGTGTCGGTCGCCTGCGCCACGACGCGCAGGGGGCGGTCGCGGTCCGAGCCCAGGAGCTGGCGCGGGCCACGCACGAGCACCGTGGTGGTCGCGACCTCGCCCGCCGGCACCGCGAGCGTCGACGGCGTCAGCGACGTGCGCAGGGTCCGGTCGGTGTCGACCGCCCGCAGCGCGACGTCGAGCGGCACGTTCCCCTCGTTGCGCACCTCCACGGTGAACGCCGCCCGCCCGCGGGTGCGCACGCGCGACGGCGTCGCGGTCAGCGCGAGGCGCGGGTGCGGCGGCACCACCAGGTCGAGGTCGTGGAAGGCCTCCGTCGCGCCCGGGGCGCTGCCCGCGATCACGAACGTCAGCGGGTACGTGCCCGCCGGGAACGCGTCCGGCAGGTCCAGGGTCAGGGTCAGCGCGCCGGACGCCTCCGGGAACAGCGCGAGCGCCCKGGGCTCGGACCGCACGAGCGCCTCCGGCAGGCCGATCGCGCGCACCGACAACGACTCGATGACCTCGGAGGTGTTGATGACCTCGAGCGGGACCACCCCGGAGCTGCCCGGCGACACGTCCAGCCGTTCGACCGTGCTGCTGACCCTCACGGGCTGACGCCCGCCCTGATCGGGACCGTCGAGCCGGAGACGGAGGTGACCTCGGGGGCCGCCGTCTCCCAGTCGTACGCGTCGGCGGCGACCGTGACCAGCAGCGTGAACGACGCCTTGAGCGAGCCGCCCAGCCCGGACCACACGTCGCGCGGCCGGTTGTGGTCGTCGGGGGCGAGCGCCAGCTGGACGGTCGACGACAGCGGCCGCGGGAGGTGGTGGCCGGGGAGCACCTGGTGCGCGAGCAGCCGGGTCAGCGCGTCCCCGAGCAGCAGGTGCTCGTCGCGCGACGAGCCCGCCCACGCGCTGACCAGGTAGGACAGCTGCACCATCGGCAGCGCGTGCCGCCGTTCCGTGGACCCGCCGGCTGCAGGCCTGGTCGACGGCCCGCGCGACGGCTGGTTGCTGCGGGACACACCGTACAGGAAGAGGTTGACGGTCAGCCGGTTGACCTGCGCCGACCACGTGCTCGACGGCGCCTCGAACGAGATGTCGCCCTGCTCGGTGGACAGCGGCAGCGTGGTGCGCAGGAGACGCTCCAGACCGTCCTCGACCACCGGGATCAGCACGGCTCCCCCTGCCCTCGGCGCCACCTCGAATTCCGGCGTGACCAGGCACGACGGGACATCCGCAGGCTATGCAGCGGCCCTCCGCGGGAGCATCGGTAATCGCTACCGAAGTTGCCCGTCAGCCTTCGAGGGTCTTCATCGCCCCCGGGTTGAGGATCTGGATGACGCCGCCGTACGCGCACTGGCAGGTGGCGCCCATCGTGAGCGCGGGCTTGCCGCCGATGAGGGTCTGCGTCGCCCCGTTCATCCACGGCGCGACGGTGGCGGGGATGCACGGCATGGGGGTCAGGACGCCGAGCGCGGCAGCTGTCGCCGCCGCGACCATCGGGTTGGCCAGGCTGGTGCACATGCCGAAGGGCGGGATGTTCGCCCCGGGCATCATGTCGGTGATCGCCGCCGCGGGCTTGCCCTCCACGAGGACGCGCGCCAGCGGCAGCACGACGAGGGTCGACGGTGCGACGCCGAAGCTGCACTGCAGCATCGCCGTCGCCGTCGCAGCGGGCTTGCCCATCAGGTCACCACTGCGTCCCCTCGACGGACTGCGTGAGCTGCACCCCGTCGGTCGTCGTGACGAAGCACAGCGTCGTGCGGTCCTCGTCCTGCTCCCAGCTGCGCGGCGACGGCAGCAGGTACGTGAAGAAGAGCTCCGAGTCCCGGTAGTCGACGCCCACGTAGTCCGCGTACTCCTGCGCGCACGCCCCGTCCGCGAACGACTTCAGTGCGGCCTCGCCGGGGAACGTCTCGGGCGTCGAGTCCGTCCCGGGCTCGGTGTACGTCGCCAGCGCGTACGCCTCCTGCTCGTGCGGCACCTCGCACCCCACCCGGTCCAGCGTCGTGAACGTCGTCGTGATCTCCTTCGGCGCCGTGAAGCAGTCGCCCACCTCGACGTCGAACACCGAGACCTGGTCGGTGTCGTCGCGGTCGAACAGCGAGCACCCGGGGAGCAGCAGCACGACCCCCACCCCCAGCACCCCGTGCCACACCCGCATGGAACCCCCTCGTCGCCGCCGTTCGCAGCCTAGGAGCGGCGCCCGGGCCGTCCATCCGTAGTCATTGCGTAACTTGCGTCCGACAAGAGACCTGCGGCGCCCCGTGGCAGGATCGCGGGATGACGACGGAGCAGACGACAGCGCCCGACATCACCAAGAACGCCGGCGACACCGAGCTGTGGGTGGAGCGCACGGGCACGCGCCTGTACACCGGCCGCAACTCGCGCGGCGCCGAGGTGAGCATCGGCGGGGTCGAGGTCGACGGGGCGTTCAGCCCGGGCGAGCTCCTGAAGATCGCGCTGGCCGGCTGCAGCGGGCTGTCCGCCGACTCCAAGCTCGCGCATCGCTTGGGCGACGACGTCGACGTGGTCATCAAGGTCACGGGCATGGCCGACGGGGGCGAGGACCGCTACCCCGCGTTCGCCGAGGAGCTGGTGGTCGACCTCAGTTCGCTCGACGCCGAGGCCCGCGAGCGCCTGATCACCGTCGTGCACCGGGCCATCGACTCGCACTGCACCGTCGGCCGCACCCTCGACGCCGGCGCCCAGGTCCAGCTGACCGTCACCGGGGAGCGCTGATGCCCGCCCTCATCGAGGCGGCCCTCGCGAAGGCCGTCACCATCCCGTCCTCCACCATCCACGCGCACGTCGAGTCGCTGCGCCGCAAGCACCCGGAGGCGACCCCGGACCAGCTGATCCGCCTCCTGGAGAAGGAGTACCTGCTCGTCGTGCAGAGCACGGGCGGCGCGGTCGGTGCGACGGCGGCGGCCCCGGCGGTCGGCACCGGTGTCGCGCTGGCGCTGACCGCGAGCGACATCGCCACGTTCTTCGGGGCGTCGGCGGCGTTCGCGCTCGCGGTGGCCAGCGTGCACGGCATCGAGGTCGAGGACGCGGACCGCCGTCGCGCGCTCCTGCTGACCACGATCCTCGGCGAGTCCGGGACCAAGATCGTCACCGACGGTGCGGAGCTGACCACCGTCAGCGTCGCCCGCGCGCTGCTGACGCGGATGCCGATGGCCACGGTCCGCAAGGTGAACACCACGATGACCCGGCGCTTCGTCCGCACGCAGGTCACCAAGCAGACCGGGCTGGCCATCGGGCGCATCATCCCGTTCGGCATCGGCCTGGTGGTCGGTGTCGCCGGCGCACGCGCGCTCGGCAAGAACGTGATCGAGGGCGCCCGCCGGGCGTTCGGTCCGCCGCCGCTCACGTTCCCGCGGGTCATCGAGGTGGCGGGGCCGGGCGACAAGCCGGTCGTCCTGCCGGCCGAGGAGCCGAAGCGGCTGCCCGGCCGGTTCAAGGCCATCGGGTCCCGGAAGAAGGCGTCCTAGCTCCTACCAGCGGGCGTGCACGTGCTGGCGGATCCGCCCGTCGTACACCCCGCGCAGCCCGTCGAGGGTCTCCTCGTCGACGGGCGGCAACGACGCCGCCTCCGCGTTGGCGACGGCCTGGGCCGCGGAGCGTGCGCCGGGGATGACGACGGACACCCCGGGCTGGTCGATGATCCACCGCAGGGCGAGCTGGGCCGTCGTGGCACCCGTCGGGGTCAGGTCGGCGACCTCCCGGGCGGCCGCGACACCGACCTCGAACGGAACCCCGGCGAACGTCTCTCCGACGTCGAACGCGCTGCCGTCGCGGTTGTAGGACCGGTGGTCGTCGTCGGCGAACTGCGTGTCCTCGTCGTACTTGCCGGACAGCAGGCCGGACGCCAGCGGGACGCGCGCGATGATCCCGACGCCCTCGGCCGCCGCCAGGGGCAGCACCTGCTCCAGCGGCTTGCGGCGGAACACGTTGAGGATGATCTGCACCGTGGCGACGTGCGGCCGGATGATCGCCTCCAGGGCCTCGTCGACGGTCTCGACGGACACCCCGTACGCGGCGATGCGGCCCTCGTCGACGAGCACGTCGAGGGCGTCGTACGTCGACTCGCGACGGTAGACCTCCGACGGCGGGCAGTGCAGCTGCACCAGGTCGAGGGTGTCGACGTCGAGGTTCTCCCGCGAGCGGTCCGTCCAGGCGCGGAACCACGAGAGCGTGTACGCGTCGGCGACGTGCGGGTCCGCGCGGCGGCCCATCTTCGTCGCGACGGTCAGGCCGTGGTTCGGGCCGCGGGCGGCCAGGAACGAGCCGATGAGCTTCTCGGAGCGGCCGTCGCCGTACACGTCGGCGGTGTCCAGGAACGTCACGCCCGAGTCCACCGCGGCGCCCAGCACCTCCAGCGCCGCCTCGTCGGACACCGAGCCCCAGTCCGCACCGAGCTGCCAGCACCCCAGCCCCACGACCCCGACCGACCGACCCGTACGCCCCAGCAGCCTGCTCTCCATGGACAGGGACGCTACCCGCGCGGACGATGGGGCGCGTGACGAGCCTCCCGATCGACGCCGTGGTCCGGTCCTTCCCGGTCGATGCCACCACGGCGTGGTCGCTGGTGGCCGACCTGCGCAACCACGAGCGCTGGATCCCGCTGACGCGGGTGTCGCTCGACGGGCCTGCTGCCGCGGGCGCGACGGTCACCGCCGTGTCGGGACCGTTCGCGCGGCGCGGGTTCCCCGGGCTCGCTGACGTGATGACCGTCGACCGCTACGACCCGCCGGTCGGCGCGGAGCCCGGGATCGCCACGTTCACCAAGATCGGGCACGTGCTCAAGGGCCACGCGAGCATCGTCGTCGTCCCCGCCGGACCGTCCTCCAGCCGCGTGTTCTGGAGCGAGAACGTCTACCTGGCGGGCCCGCTCCCCCGCCGACTCACCGAGGCGGCGCTCAAGCCGTTCCTCGGCGGGATGGTCCGATACGCGCTGATGAAAGCCCGCCACGAGGCTCGCGCAACGAATCGCCACGTCTAGGTTCATCGACGCAACGGATCGTGCCCCAGCGCGCAACCTGAGTTGCACGGTCCGGACCGTACCGACTCGTAGCCTTGTCGCAACGACACGCCACGAGGAGCACTCATGACCCCGATCGCCCCCGGACGTACCGATCGCCGCTACCTCATGTGCGAACCGGTCCACTACACGGTGTCCTACGAGATCAACCCGTGGATGGACAAGACCAAGTACACCGACGCCGACCTGGCCGTCCGCCAGTGGCGCACGCTGCGCGACGTGTACCTCGACCTCGGCCACACCGTCGAGACGATCGACCCGATCCCCGGCCTGCCGGACATGGTCTACGCCGCCAACGGCGCGACCGTCCTGGACGGCGTCGTCTACTCCGCCAGGTTCCGCTACGCCGAGCGCCAGCCCGAGGGCCCCGCGTACCAGAAGTGGTTCGCCGACCGCGGCTACGTCACGCACACCGCCGGCGAGACCAATGAGGGCGAGGGCGACCTGCTGGTCGTCGGGAACCTGATCCTGGCCGGCACCGGCTTCCGCACCGACCGCGCCGCGCACGCCGAGCTGCAGGAGCTGTTCGGCCGCCCGGTCATCTCGCTCGACCTGGTCAGCCCGCACTACTACCACCTCGACACCGCGCTGGCCGTGCTGTCGAGCGACCCGGCGGACCCGCAGATCGCGTACTACCCGCCGGCGTTCTCGGCCGGCTCGCGTGCCGTCCTGCGCCAGCTCTTCCCCGACGCGGTCGAGGCCACCGAGCGCGACGCGGTCGCCCTCGGGCTCAACGCGGTCTCCGACGGCCTGAACGTCGTCGTCGCCCCCGGCGCCGTCGACCTGGCCGCGGCCATCGCCGAGCGCGGCTACAACCCCATCCCGGTGGACACCAGCGAGCTGCTCAAGGGCGGCGGCGGCGCCAAGTGCTGCACGCTGGAGATCCGGCCCGCAGCCGGCTCAGGACGATGACCCTCTCCGAGGTGCATACCTCCGTCCTCGCCCAGAACTACCACCCGCTGCCGGTCACCCTGGTCGAGGGCCTCGGCTCGTGGGTCACCGACGACGAGGGTCGGCGCTACCTGGACCTGCTGTCCGGGTACTCGGCGCTGAACTTCGGCCACCGGCACCCGGTGCTGACGGCCGCGGCGCACGCGCAGCTCGACAGGCTCACGCTCACGTCCCGCGCGTTCGACCACGAGCTGCTGCTGCCGTTCGCCGAGCGCCTGGCCGCCCTGATCGGCCCGCTGGTCGCGGGCCCGCCCATGGTGCTGCCGATGAACACCGGCGCCGAGGCCGTCGAGACCGCCATCAAGGCCGCCCGCAAGTGGGGCTACGACGTCAAGGGCGTGCCCGCCGACCGCGCGACGATCGTCGTGGTCGACGGCAACTTCCACGGCCGCACCACGACGATCGTGTCGTTCTCCACCGACCCGGACGCGCGGAGCGGCTTCGGCCCGTACACGCCAGGGTTCCGGGTCGTCCCCTACGGCTCCGTCGACGCCGTCCGCGAGGCCATCGACGAGACGACCGTGGCCGTGCTCGTCGAGCCGATCCAGGGCGAGCAGGGCGTCGTCATCCCGCCCGAGTCCTATCTGCCCGGTCTCCGCGTGCTCTGCACCGAGCACGACGTCCTGCTCGTCGCCGACGAGATCCAGTCCGGCCTCGGCCGCACCGGCACCACGCTCGCGTCCGAGGTCTGGGGCGTGAAGCCCGACCTGGTCACCCTGGGCAAGGCGCTCGGCGGCGGGATCATGCCCGTGTCCGCCGTCGTCGGTCGCGCCGACGTCCTCGGCGTGCTCACCGCGGGCACCCACGGCTCCACGTTCGGCGGCAACCCGCTGGCGTGCGCGGTGGGCCTCGCGGTCGTCGGCCTGCTGGAGACGGGCGAGCTGCAGGCCCGCGCCACGACGCTGGGCCTGCACTGGGGCGCCCGCCTCGACGCGCTCGTCGACGAGGGTCTGCTCGCGTCGTCGCGCCGCGTGGGCCTGTGGGCCGGTCTCGACGTCACGCCGCCGACGACCGGCCGTCAGCTCTGCGAGCGCCTCCTGGCGCGCGGCGTGCTGGCCAAGGACACCCACGGCAGCACCATCCGCCTGGCCCCGCCGCTCACGATCACGCTCGAGGACCTCGACCTGGCCACCGACCGCCTGACGGAAGCCCTCCGCTGACCCGAACAGCGTCCGCACATTCGCGCAACCGAACGCGCGCACGTCCGCACTCGTGAGGGCTGGGACCTGCACGAGTGCGGACGTTGCGCCACGGCACAGCGCGACGTCCGCACTCGTGGGGGTGGGAGCCCACTCGAGTGCGGACGTCGTGGTGCGTGCTAGCTGAACTTCACTGCGCCGAACAGCCAGCCGTTCAGGCCGGCGCCGCCGACCGCCATGCTCGACACGTCGGTGCGGCGCATCTGGGCGTCGTGACCCGGGGACTGGGACCACGCGGAGACCATCGACGACGCCGAGCCGTTGCTCACGCAGGCCACGATGTTGTCACCGCCGGAGTGCCAGATCCCGCCGGTGTTCGCCATGGTGATCGCGTGCGACACGAGGCTGCCGCTGCGGGAGACCGACAGCTCCGGGAGCCCGAGCGACGACCGGTAGGCGTTGATCGCGGAACCGATCGCGGAGACGCTCGACTCGCCCGCGCCGGATCCGCCGGACCCGTTGCAGACCTTCCCGCCGGCCGGGATGCCGCCGGCCGACTGGACGGGCGCGGAGCCCGGAGCGGCGTTGGAGGCGGGCGGCCGGGCGGTGGACCGGGTCGGCGCCTTGGTGCTGGCGCGTGCAGCGGCTGCGGCCTGCGCGGCGGCCGCGGCGGCGGCCTGCTCGGCGGCGATGCGGGCGTTCTCGGCTGCCTGCCACGCGGCCTGCGCGTCGAGGGCGGCCTGCTCGGGACCGGCGACGCCCGTCACGAGCGTGAGCAACGACCGCACGCTGACGTCCGGGGCGGCCAGAGCGGCGGCGACAGCCGCGGCCGCGGCGGAGAGGGCCGCCCGGGGGGCGTCGCCCGCGTTCGGGACGGCGGCGAGGGTGGCGTTCGCGTGGTCGACGGCCGCCTGTGCCGCGGACGTCGCGGCGGAACGGGTGCCCTTGTACGCCGCCTGGGCGACGACGAGGTCGGTGCTGCGCCGGACGGCGGTGTCGAGCGACGMGGCGAGCACGTGCTCGTCCACGCGTGCCCCGGCGGCGAGCGCCTCGGCCTCGGCCCGCTGGGCCCGCTGGTCGGCCGCGTAGACGCCACCGCCTGCCGCGACGGCGAGCACGACACCCGCGGCCAGGCCGACCCAGACAGCCCTACGGGCCCGGATCGACCGCGGAGCGGCGGGAGCCTGCTCGGGCTCGACGAGAGGGGAGGGTGGAGCGTGCGGTGTCGGGACGTCGAGGACGGCCGGTGGATCCGCGATCACCGGTGTCGGTGCACTGATCACCGACGGCCGCTGGCTCGGCACCAGATCGAGCCTCTTCTTGGTCTCCTTGACCACGTCGCCTCCCCCTCATCAGACCCCGCTGCTTGGGGCCTCCCCTGATGTCGGCACGTGCGGCGCCCGCCTTGAGGCAAGATGCCGCATTTGTTGAATCCCCCGTTCGGCGTATTGCGTGCACATTGTCATTGTTTGGACCACCCCACCAATCGAGAGCATGTCGAGCGTGCGAGGGCGACGGGGTCCGCGATGATGAGGGACGTGACGGACGACTCCGGGCTCGACGCCCTCGACACCGCGATCCTGCGGGTCCTCGCGCTCGACGCCCGGGCGACGTTCGCGCAGGTCGGGGAGCAGGTCTCTCTGTCCGCGCCGGCCGTCAAGCGGCGCGTCGACCGGCTCCGCGAGCGCGGGGTCATCCGCGGGTTCACCGTCCGGCTGGATCCCGCGGCGATGGGCTGGCAGACCGAGGCGTTCGTCGAGCTCTTCTGCCAGGGCTCCACCAGCCCGGCGACCATGCGTGCGGCCGTCGAGCACTACCCGGAGGTCGTGGCGGCGAGCACCGTGACGGGCGACGTGGACCTCATGGTGCAGGTGCGTGCGCGGGACATGCGGCACCTGGAGCGGGTGGTCGAGCGGCTCGCCGCCGAACCGTTCGTCGCCCGGACCCGCTCGACCGTGGTGCTCTCGGCTCTGGTCCGCCGCCCGGACGTCCCCCCGGCGCCGGCAGGCTGACTACCCCGCGACAGCCTCCGCGGTGGCGCACCGGTTGGTGACCACCATGACCGGGCAGTCGGAATGGTGCAGGACGGCCTGGCTGGTGGAACCCAGCAGCAGTCCCGCGAACCCGCCGCGGCCGCGCGAGCCGACGACGATCAGGTCCGTCGCGACGGAGAACTCCGTGAGCAGCTCCGCGCCCGTGCCGTCGAGCGCGATGCGTCGCACCGTCAGGTCCGAGACGTCGGCCAGGGCGCGGTCCACGACGACGTTCAGGCCCTCGGTGACGTCCCGCAGCACCTGCTCGTGGTCGACGGCGGCCGGCAGCCACGCCAGGACGCCCGACATCGAGCCCACGGGAACCCCCGCGACCGCGGTCAGCTCGGCACCCCACGCCCGGGCCTCACCGATGGCGTACCGCAGCGCGTGCTCCGCCTGCACGGACCCGTCGACGCCCACGACGATCCGCTTCACGGGCCGCGGAGCCGGGATGGGCGCGTCGTCGGGCAACGTCTTGCCGGCCTCCCGCAGGGGCACGACGACCGTCGGGCAGTACGCGTGCGCAGGCAGGGCCGACGACACCGTGCCCAGCAGCCGGTCCGCGAACCCGCCACGCCCCCGCGTCCCGACGACCGCGAGCCGCACGGAGTGCGACATCTCGACGAGGACCCCCGCGGCGTCGCCCGTGAGCACCTTGGCGCTGACGGCGACTCCCATCGAGGACACCCGTTGCGTCGCCTCGGCCAGGACCGCCTTGGCGCCCTCCTGGATCGCCGTGTCGTCCAGCGCCGCGTACCCGCCGTCGAGCGAGGCGGCCGTGAAGGACGGGAGCGAGTAGCTGCAGACCAGCCGGACCGCCCACCCGTGGGTCCGGGCCTGCGCCGCCGCCCAGTCGAGCGCGTGCAGGCTCGCCGCCGAACCGTCCACCCCGACGAGGACCACATCGTCACGCGTCATCCGGAGCCTCCGTGCTCGTACCGAGCCCGCCGTGCGCTCGTCCCAGTGTCCCCCCACGGGCGCGGCTGCGCACCCATGAGTAGCCGGAATGATGCCATACGTTGGTGGATCCTTGACGAAGACGAGAGTCAGGCGACCACGTACGTCGACCACAGGGGCTCGGAGCGCACCGATGTGGTCCCGAACGCCACCGACCACCGCGGAGCACGGGGGACGAACGGCAGCTCCCAGCCGATCTCGTGCAGGAGCCGGTCGGCCTTGCGGTGGTTGCACCGCACGCAGGCCGCGACGACGTTGGTCCACTCGTGCCGGCCGCCGCGCGAGCGCGGGTGCACGTGGTCGACGGTGTCGGCACCGCCCCCGCAGTACGCGCACCGGTGGTCGTCGCGCTGGAGCACCGTGCGACGCGTGGGGGGCACCGGACGGCGCACGGGGACGTGCACGTAGCGGGTCAGGCACAGGACGACCGGCAGGGGCACGGCGACGTGCTCGGAGTGCAGCACGCGGCCGTCGGTCTCCAGCACGGTCGCCTTGCCGGTCATCACGAGCACCACGGCACGCCGCAGGCTCACGATGCACAGCGGCTCCATGCTGGCGTTGAGCAGCAGGGTGCGTGCTCCGGACGCGATCAGCCCTGGTGAGCCGACCTCGGACACTGCCCCACCGACGGCCTCGGTGGACAGCTTCGACGCATTCATGAGCACGGCGTTCTCCCGACCTCGGGGGTCGGACCGGCTGGCTGCCGGCCCGGCGAAGCGAAGCAACTCACGTGGTGCACGGCCAGAGTACGCGCCGCCCCCGACGGAGGGCCGCACCCCGGCCGGAATGCGACGAGGCCCCGACGACCGGTGTCGTCGGGGCCTCGTCAGCGGAAGGCTKGGTCAGCCGATCCGGATGAAGACGGGAGAGCTCTGCCAGATGGCGCGGAACTGGACCGTCTTGCCCGGGCGGGGCGAGTCGATCTGGTCGTTGCCACCGGCGTAGATCGAGATGTGGCCGGGGCTCCAGATGAGGTCCCCAGGCTGGGCGTCCGCCCGCGAGATGACGGTGCCGGCGGCCTTGATCCCGCTCGACGTGCGCGGCAGCGAGATGCCCAGCTGGCCGTACACGTAGGAGACGAAGCCCGAGCAGTCGAAGCCGTCGGGCGACGAGCCACCGGACACGTACGGGGTGCCCACGTAGCGGGCGGCGATCTCCAGGACCGCGTTGCCGGCGACCGACTGCGGCACAGCGGCGCTGGTGGCCTCCGCGGCGACCGGGGTGGTGGCGGCACGTGCGGCGCTGCGCGACGTCACGGTCGCCGTCCGGACCGGCGGCGGCGGCGGCGGCGTCTCAGCCGTGACCACGGGGGCGTCGAACGTCCACGCGGCGTCGACCGGAGCGGTCACCACCGGGGAGGTGTTCAGGACGGCCCGCGCCGAGGCGGTCAGCGCGGCGGTGTCGACGGCAGGCAGGGCTCCGGCGTCACCCCCCGTCGCTGCGCTGGCGGACGAGCCGAGCATCGAGACGACGAGTCCCGACGTGCCGACGACGACAGCAGTACGGCGTCCGACGGTTCCCATCTGGTCCGAGGCAGCCGAAGCGAACTCAGTCAGTGGCGTCGAAGGACGGCGCGCCGCACGATGGCGGGCGCGAGGGGTGCTCACGGTCACGCGTTGCCTCTCCTGATGCCTACGAGGTCAGCTGTCGGGTTCGGGTGGGAGAACACCCGGCCGTGTCCCCGATCGAGATCGGTTCTCCGGCTTCACCCCAAGGACACCGAACTTCCGGTGCCCGCAATTGGGTCCCCCGCCCCTGCCGGCGGTTAGAACGAACCTCGTGGCGGCGGCAGGGTTAGGCGTTCCGCTCGAGGGCTTTCCTGGAGGAGGGTTCCGGGTAAGCAGGTCGAACGTACAGGACGGTCGCAGCGATTGTCACGTTCCGATCACGAGGAATCCGCCTCTTGTTGGACGGCCGTCCTGCACCGGCGCGCGGATCGCCGACGTGACCTGCAAAGACGCCGATCACAGCCGTGGGAGCGCGCGCACGACCCGATCGCGTGGGTCGCCGGAAAGATCACGGTGGGTGCGTCCAGGAGGCTCTCAGGTGGCGGGCAGGTGGCGCACAGACGGACCACGAGGCCCCTCGACAGGGTCCGAACGGGCTCAGCGCGTCCCGACGAAGATGTGCCGCGCGACGTCCTCCGGCAGGTCCAGGAGCGTCTCCGAGCCTGGGCGCGACACCGTCACGGTGCCGTCGCTGCGCTCGATCGCGATCTCCTGGTGCGGCAGCACGCCCGCCTCCGCCAACCGCGTCAGCAGCTCGACGTCGACCTGCAGCGGCTCGGCGATGCGCGCGACCACGGCACGCTCGGAACCGTCGGCCGCCACCTCGCCGCGGTAGACCACCAGGGACGTGACGCCGTCGAGGAACGTCTCCCGCGTGGTCTCCTCGCCGATCTCCCCGAGCCCCGGGATCGGGTTGCCGTACGGGTCGAAGTGCGGGTGGTCGAGCAGCGACGCGAGCCGCTTCTCCACGCGCTCGCTCATGACGTGCTCCCAGCGGCAGGCCTCCTCGTGCACGTACGGCCACTCCAGGCCGATGACGTCCGTCAGGAGGCGCTCGGCCAGGCGGTGCTTGCGCATCACGCGCACCGCCTTGCCCTCGCCCACCGCGGTGAGCTCGAGGTGACGGTCGCCGGTGACCACGACGAGCCCGTCGCGCTCCATGCGGGCGACCGTCTGGGAGACCGTGGGGCCCGAGTGCCCGAGGCGCTCCGCGATCCGGGCGCGCAGGGGGGTGATGCCTTCCTCGGTGAGCTCGTAGATCGTCTTGAGGTACATCTCCGTCGTGTCGATCAGGTCGCTCACTGCTCAGGCCTCCCGCGTCGCGTCATCGTCGCGCGCCGGCACCGCTCAGGTGCAGAACTCAGGCGGGCGGCCGCGCTGTGCACAGGTTAGTTGGTCGCACCGACGGCCGGGGCCCCGCACGGCCTATCCTCGGCCTCGTKCCCGCTGCTCACGACATCACGATCCCCGCGCACCTGCTGCCCGCGGACGGCCGCTTCGGCTCCGGCCCCTCCAAGATCCGGCAGGCCCAGGTCGACGCGCTGGCCGGCCCTGCCGCCGCGCTGCTGGGCACCTCCCACCGTCAGGCGCCGGTGCGGGCCCTCGTKGGCCGCGTGCGGGCGGGCATCGCCGCGCTGCTCGACCTGCCCGACGGGTACGAGGTCGTCCTGGGCAACGGCGGGTCCACGCTCTTCTGGGACGTCGCCACGCTCTGCCTGATCGAGGACCGGGCCGCGTTCGGCACGTTCGGCGAGTTCGGCGCCAAGTTCGCCGCCGCCGCGACGCGCGCGCCGTTCGTCGGCGAGCCCGTGGTCACCTCCGCGGCACCGGGGGGCGTGGCGGTGCCGGGCTTCGCGGACGGCGTCGACACCTACGCCTGGCCGCACAACGAGACCTCCACCGGCGTCGTCGCACCCGTGCGCCGGGTCGCCGGCTCGCGCGAGCAGGGTGCGCTCGTGCTGGTCGACGGCACGTCGGGTGCGGGCGGCCTCGCGGTCGACGTCGCACAGACCGACGTCTACTACTTCGCGCCGCAGAAGTCCTTCGCGTCCGACGGTGGCCTCTGGCTCGCCGTCGCATCGCCCGCGGCGATCGAGCGGGCGGCCCGGGTCGAGTCGAGCGGCCGCTGGGTCCCGGAGTCGCTGTCGTTCACCACCGCGCTGACCAACTCGCGGCTGGACCAGACGCTCAACACCCCGGCCATCGCGACCCTGGTCCTGCTGGCGGAGCAGCTCGACTGGATCCTCGGCAACGGCGGCCTGGCCTGGGCGACGCAGCGCACCGCGACCTCGTCGGGCCACCTGTACGGCTGGGCGGAGTCGCGGGACTGGGCGACGCCGTTCGTCACGGACCCGGCGCTGCGCTCGGACGTCGTCGGCACCATCGACCTCGACCCGGAGATCGAGGCGGCCACGGTCGCCCGGGTGCTGCGCGCCCACGGCGTCGTCGACGTGGAGCCGTACCGCAAGCTGGGCCGCAACCAGCTGCGGATCGCCATGTACCCGGCGGTCGAGCCCGACGACGTGCTCGCGCTCACCGCCTGCGTCGACCACGTGGTGGACCAGCTCCTCTGACGCCTTCCCGGACATGACAGACGCCCGCCCCCCGTGGTCAGCACGGGGGGCGGGCGTCTGTCGTCGGAGCGGCGGCTCAGGACACCGTGCGTCGACGGCGGGCGATCGCCACCAGCGCGACGGCCAGAGCACCGATGACGACGAGTCCAGCGCCGATGGCCGCGAGCGGGCCGGCCTCAGAGCCCGTGGCGGACAGCACGGCCGACGTCGGGTTCGAGGCGAGGGTCTCGTTGCCCGGGGGGTTCGTGTTGCAGCTGGGGCTCGACGGCGGGTAGGCCACCGTCACGGTGTCCTCCGGGTTGACCTTGAAGTTCACGACCACGCTGGGACGGACCCAGTCGAACTCGTCACCCTCGACCCAGGAGCCGTCGGCCAGCTGGCGCCAGCCCGGCCAGTCGATGCCGCGGCCGGTGGAGTCCTCGACGGCGCCCGGCCAGTTGACCGTGCCCTCGAGCGGGAGGTCGGCGTAGACGACGTTGGCACCGGACGGGTTGATCCACGTGATCGTGACCGTGTCCTTCGTGGTGCCCTCAGGAATGACCTTGTACCGGAGCTTCGGGACCTCGTTGTCGCAGATCGGCGAGAGGACCTGGATGTTGAGCGTGCACTCGCGGGGCACCGGGTAGCCGTCGACGATGTCGGAGCAGGTCGCCGGGCTGGGAGACGGTGCCACGGCGGCCTGCGACGGCAGTGCGCCGCCCAGGCCCACGAGGACCGCGATGAGAGCGACGATGGCGCCGCGGAAGAGTCTGGCCATGATGGGATCGCCCCCGTCTAGGAATCGGACATTTCGCTCATTGTTGCCCGCCGGACGACGGAATCAGCACGATCGGTCGGGTGATTTCGTCCGATCTGTCCGTTTCACCCATTTGCCTCAGCAGGTCGCGGTGACGAATCCCGGGCTGGTGAGCGTGGGGGTGGCCCAGACCGAGAGCACKCCGTTCCGCACGGGGACCGTCATGCGGTAGGTCTCGGACTCCCCGGGCTCCAGGAGGGACGTGACCACCTCGACGTCGCGCCCCGCCATCGTGGCGGTCTTGCCTCCGACGTACCCGTCGCCGAGCCGCAGGTCCTGCCGCGGGGATCCGACCGGCAGGTACACGGTGACGTTCGTCGCCAGCACCCCGACGGGCAGGCCCGTGGCTGCGGAGCCGGTCACGTACAGCGGGAGGGACGCGACGTTGTCGGGCGGGTCGTAGGACAGGTCGAGGCGGACCGTGGCGGTCGGGTCGGCACCGCTGCAGCCCAGCTCCTCGACCGTCACCTTCGTCGTCAGGTAGTAGCCGAGCTTGCCTGCCGTGCCGTCGTTGAGGAACACCCCGACGGCGTCGGGGAAGTCGCCCGAGAGGAACGCCGCGCCGATGGTCGTCTCGGCCAGCGTCGCCTGCTCGTCGGGGTGCGCCGACCAGAGCCGGATCCGCCCCTCGCTGCCGGCGCGGGCCAGCGCGGTGACCAGTCCCTGCTGGTCCCCCTGCCCGGCGCCCACCGCGCGGAAGATGGAGACCGCCACGCCCGCGTAGAACGCGTCCGCGGCCGCCGGGTCGGCGATGTCGCGGTAGGCGTCGCGCAGCAGGACCTGGAGCACGTCGACCGCGGTGATCGTGCTGCCGCCGGGCTCCGTCACCGGTCCGGTGGCCTCCAGCACGTAGCGGGCGCCCACGGGGTCGGCGGCGATCACGCCGTCCACCGTCTGCCCCATGTCCTGCGCCCAGCGCGCGGCGAGCAGCTGCGCGCTGCGCGGGAAGTCGGGCGTGATCACCGCGTCCTGCACCCAGCGGCCCAGCCGGTCCGTGTCGACCGCCAGCTCCTCGTCCGTGAGCGGCAGGATCGGCGCGTCGATGCTCTTCAGGTCGATGGTCGAGCGCTGGTCGGTCAGCGACACGGCGCCGTCCTGCGCGTGCAGCACCGCGAACGCGCCGACGATGCCGCCCGCGCTGCGCAGCTCGGCGGAGTTCAGCGAGACCAGCAGGTACGTCCGCGGCCCGTCGGCACCCAGCATCGGCGGCAGCAGCGTCRCCACCTGCGCGCCGGCGTCGAGGGCGCCCGTCACCTGGCTCATCCCGTCCTTCAGCTGCTCGACGGGCCCGACCAGCTGCGGGACCAGCGCGTCGGTGTCGATCGCGGCCACCGCCGCCTGCGCCCGGTGCGCCCCGGCCGCCGCCGAGACGATGTCCGGACCGGCCGCCACCAGCGGCGCCAGGTCGATGCGACCGTCGGAGTCCGGGGCCTCCCGCTCCGCGAGCACGTCGTCGACTCGCTGGAGCGCCGGCAGCGCGTCCCGCACGACGTCGTCGAGCGACACCGTCACCACCCGGACGGCCTCGAGGTTGGCCCCGGCCCAGGGCAGCTGCTCCGCGACGCGCCAGACCGGGTCCGCGCTCGCGGTGCGCGCCGTCGTGAGGTCCGCCCGGAGCTCCGGGAGGCGCGCCTCGAGCTGGTCGGTGTCCCCGCCCACGACGTCGCCCTGGAGCTCGACGGCGACGTCCTTCGCGGACATCAGGGCGGTGCCCGCCTGGTAGACGCGGAAGGCGAGCCACCCCGCGGCGACGAGCACCAGGGCCAGGACGGCCAGCAGGGCGAACGCGACCCGGCGGCCCGTCACCCGGCGCGCGGCCGGTGCGACGGCCGGCGGCTCGACGTCAGGAGCGCTCGCCTCGGGCGCGCGCGGCTCGTCGACGGAAGCGCTCACCCCCCGAGGGTGACATCTCGGACATCCCGGGCGGGATGCTCGGGGCGCACTTCACCCGGACATCCACCCGGTCGGCCGTCAGGCCGCGGTCTGGCGGTCCGCCGCCTCCTGCGCACCGAGCCGCGYCGCGGTCTGCGCGCGCTGCTGGGGCAGGGCCGGGTACAGCACCTCCAGGTGGGGCCGGGTCCGCACGTGGTAGCGCACGGTGACGTCCMACTTCTTCCACGCCCACAGCGCCGCACCGGTGGCGACGAGGAGGGCGGAGATCGACCCGACGCCGATGGCCCAGCGCGCGCCGTACGTCTGGCCGATCCAGCCGACGATGGGCGACCCGATGGGCGTCGCGCCCAGGAACACCATCATGTACAGCGCCATCACCCGGCCTCGTACGACGGGGTCGGTGCTCATCTGGATGGTCGCGTTGGCGGCCGTCATCATGGTCAGCGACGCGAGCCCGACGGGGATGCAGGCGATCGCGAACGTCAGGTACGTGGGCATGAGGGCCATCACGCCGGTGGCGATGCCGAACCCGAACGCGGCGCCGATGACCAGGCGGACGCGGGGCCGTTCCCGTCGTGCCGCGAGCAGCGCCCCGGTGAGGGAGCCGATGGCCAGCACCGAGCCGAGGATCCCGTACTCCCCCGCCCCCATGCCGAACTCGGTGCGCGCCATCATGGCGCTGGTCAGCTGGAAGTTCAGGCCGAACGTGGACACGACGCCGACGACGACCATGATCACGAGGATGTCGCTGCGGCCGCGGACGTAGGCGATGCCCTCGCGCAGCTGCCCCTTGGCGCGGGCCGTGGTCGGCATCGGGCTCAGCTCGGACTTCGTCATCCGGGTCAGCGAGAAGATCGTCGCGCCGAACGTCACCGCGTTGATGACGAACACCCACCCGGTGCCGACGGCCGCGATGAGCAGACCGGCGACGCCCGGACCGATGAGGCGGGCCGCGTTGAACGACGCGCTGTTCAGACCCACCGCGTTCGACAGCTTGTGCGCGGGCACCAGCTCCGCGACGAACGTCTGCCGCACCGGGCCGTCGATCGCCGTCACGCACCCGAGGGCCAGCGCGAACACGTACACCTGCCACAGCTGCGCGTGCCCGCTGAGCACCAGGATGCCCAGCCCGGCGGCGAGGATCCCCTGACCGACCTGCGTGGCGATCAGCAGCTTGCGCCGGTCCACCCGGTCCGCCAGCAGCCCCGCATACGGGGACAGCAGGAGCACGGGGGCGAACTGCAGGGCCGTCGTGATGCCGACCGCGACGCCGGACTCGTCGGTGAGCTCGGTGAGGACAAGCCAGTCCTGGGCGACGCGCTGCATCCAGGTGCCCACGTTCGCCACCAGAGCCCCGGCGAACCACAGCCGGTAGTTCCGGAACTTCAGCGAGGAGAACGTGGGACTCATGAAGCGGCGATCCTCCGCAGGAGCTCGGCGGCGTCGACGAGCAGGGTGCGCTCGTCCTTGGTCATCTGTCGGAGGCGTTCGGCCAGCCACGCGTCCCGACGGCGGCGGGTCTCGTCGACCTCCGCCACACCGGCGTCCGTGAGGCTGACGACGACCAGCCGGCCGTCCGTCGGGTGCTCAGCCTTCGCGACGAGGCCGATCTCCACCAGCGAATTGACCGTGCGGGTCATGCTCGGCGGCTGGATGCGCTCGCGCTCGGCCAGCTGGCCCGGCGTCAGCGGGCCCTCCTTGGTGAGCCAGGCGAGGACGGTGAACTGCGGGTCGGTCAGACCGGCCACGCCCCGCTCCGCCCGGATCCGTCGTGAGGCCCGGCCGATGGCGATGCGGAGCTCGCCGGCGAGGTCACGGGAGGAAGGCATGTGGTTACTCTAGATCATTACCTTGCGTAAGGAAAATGAGTTTCGCGTACGCTGGCCCGATGAGCGGACGCAAGCGGGTGGTGGTGGCGCTGCTCGCCGCCGTCGGCGTCGCCGCCGCGGTGCTGGTGCTCAACCCGTGGGCGCTGCAGGACCGCGCCATCGTCTCCCTCGCCGGCCTGACCTCCGTCGACCTTCCTCCCGTGCTCACCTTCCGCACCGCGGAGGTGGCCGCGAACGTCGCCCTCTTCGTGCCGCTCGGCCTGCTCAGCGCGCTGCTCGTCCCGCGGAACCGGTGGTGGGCCGTGCTCCTCGCCCTGGTGACGCTCTCCGTCGGCATCGAGACGCTCCAGGCGCTCGGCCTCCCCTACCGGACCGCATCGGGCATGGACGTCGTCACCAACTCGCTCGGCGCCGCCATCGGGGTGGGGCTCGCGACGCTCGTCCGTCGGGTGGACGTCGCGCGCGCATGAGCGTCCGGTCGCGACGGGTCACCGTCGCCGCGCTCGTGGTCTACCTGGCCCTCGTCGCCCGGATCACCCTCTGGCCCGAGCCCGCGCCCGACGAGACGTTCGACCTGGTGCGCGCCGCCCTCGACTTGCTCCGGTCGCTCGGGCTCCCGCTGACCTACTCCGGGCTCGAGTTCGCCGCCAACATCGCGATGTTCGTCCCGTTCGGCGTCCTCGTCGGACTGCTGACGCCGCCCCGGCGAGTCTGGCTCGTGATCGGCGCCGGCGCCGCCACCTCGGTCGCCATCGAGCTCGCCCAGCTCGCCTTCCTGCCCGAGCGGGTGTCCGACCCGCGGGACGTGGTCGCCAACACGCTCGGCACCGCGATCGGGGTGGGCCTGCTCACGCTCACGCGGCTCGCGCGGGTGCGTGCCGAGCCGGTGGGCGCGGCCGCGTCGTAGCTACGGGCCGAGGAACACCTGCGAGCAGAGCATCTCCCCGTCGTCGAGCAGGCAGCCGATCCCCACCTGGTCGAGGCTCGGGTCCAACAGGTTGGCGCGGTGGCCCGGCGACCCGAGCCAGGCCTGCACCACGTCGTGCGGGGTCGCCGCCGCCCGCGCCAGGTTCTCCGCCGCCGTCGTCGAGGGCGCGCAGTCCCGCAGCACGGCCGTCATCGGGGCATGCTCCAGCTCCTCGCCCACCAGGTCCTCGGCGCGCTGGGCCCCCGCGGTCGTCGCGCACGACGAGACGGTCAGCGCCGGGAGGTCCTCGTCGGCACGCACCTTGTTGGTCTCCGCGATCAGGTCAGCCGCGTACGCGGCCGGGTCCGCACCGTCGGCGGACCAGGGCTGACGCGACGCCGACCCGTCCGGCCGCAGCACCAGCAGCACGGCGACGACGGCCAGAGCCGCACCGACCGCGACCAGCACCCAGCCGAGCCGCGCCCTGCGGGCCACCGTCAGGGACGGCCCAGCGCGCGGTACGTCCAGCCGGCCGCGCGCCACACCGCCGGCTCGAGGACGTTGCGACCGTCGAGGATCCGCTTGTGCGCGACGACCTCCGCCAGGGCGTCCGGGTCGATCTCCCGGTACTCCGCCCACTCCGTCGACAGCAGCACCACGTCGGCGTCCTGCGCAGCCTCCAGCGCCGTCGCAGCGAAGTGCAGGTCCGGCCACTTGGCCTCCGCGTTCGCCACGGCCTGCGGGTCCGTCACCGTGACATGAGCGCCCTGCAGCTGCATCTGCGCCGCCACCGACAGCGACGGCGAGTCCCGCACGTCGTCCGAGTCCGGCTTGAACGCCGCCCCGAGCACCGCGACCTTCTTGCCGACGATCGAGCCCTCGCACACCTCTCGCGCCAGGTCGACCATCCGCACCCGACGACGCATGTTGATCGAGTCGACCTCCCGCAGGAACGACAGCGCGTCACTGACCCCGAGCTCACCGGCCCGCGCCATGAACGCCCGGATGTCCTTGGGCAGGCACCCACCACCGAACCCGAGACCCGCGTTCAGGAAGCGGCGACCGATGCGCGCGTCGTACCCGATCGCGTCCGCCAGGCGCGTCACGTCCGCACCCGTCGCCTCGCACAGCTCTGCCATCGCGTTGATGAACGAGATCTTCGTCGCCAGGAACGAGTTCGCCGCGACCTTCACCAGCTGCGCCGTCGCGTAGTCCGTCACCACCAGCGGGGTGCGCTCCGACAACGGCGTCGCGTACACCTCGTCCAGCACCTCCTTGGCCCGCGCGCCCTCCGCGGTCGGCTCGCCGTCGGCATCCGTCGGCACGCCGTAGACCAGCCGGTCCGGGTGCAGCGTGTCCTTCACCGCGAACCCCTCCCGCAGGAACTCCGGGTTCCAGACGAGGACCGCGCCCGTGCCCTCGAGCTGCTCGGCGATCGCCTCAGCCGTCCCGACGGGGACCGTCGACTTCCCCGCGACCACGTCACCCGGGCGCAGGTGCGGTTTCAGCTCCGCGGTCGCCGCGTTGACGTACGTCAGGTCCGCGCGGAACTCACCGTGCACCTGCGGGGTCCCCACGCAGATGAAGTGGACGTCCGCACCCGCCGCGTCCGCCATGTCCGTGCTGAAGCTCAGCCGGCCCGTCGCACCCGCCTCCGTCAGCAGCTCCGGGAGGCCCGGCTCGTAGAACGGCGCGCGGCCCGCACGGAGGGCGTCGATCTTCTTGGCGTCGACGTCGATGCCGATGACGTCGTGGCCCAGCTGGGCCATGCTCGCGGCGTGGACGGCACCGAGGTAGCCGCAACCGATGACAGAGAGACGCACAGGCTCGCTCCTTGGGTACTCGGGAAACGCCGACTCTATCGGCCGGGGTAGGTCAGATCTCCGTCCGATGTGGGCGAAGATGCGTGCCGTCAGCGCAGCCGCTCCCACAGGTCGAAGTGGTCCATGACCGCCGAGAACTGTGTGTCGTTCGCCCCGGACTCGACGTTCACCGACCGCAGGCTTACGCGCTGGGCTGAGCGATCAGAGGGGAAGTCTCTCGCGCCCAGCGTGATGCATCGCGAACCCGTCCCGTGCAGAAGTCCCATCGCCTTGAACCAGATGTCGTCGGCGGTCGGGCACAGCTCGGTCGCCAGTTCCTGGTCCGTCACGACGGACGACAACGACCCGACCGGGTACAGGATCCCGCCGACGCCCGTGAGGAAAACTCGATGTGGCTCCGTCGCGAGCGCGGCCCTGGGCCAGTCGACATACGGCGCCGCTGCGCGATCCCCGTCTAGGAGGATCTCCGTCCCACGATGCCCGACGATCATCTCCGGAGTGCTGCGGTGGGCAGACACGAGCCTGTCCAGCCACCACCGCGGATAGAGCACGTCGTCATCTGCGGTGACGATGACCTCGTCGGGGTAGGCGTCGAGCACAGGGACGAGCTTCTTGTAGCTCCTCGCGTTGCCCTCGACGAAACGGATCTCCAGGCCTCGCGACTGGAGGCGCTGGAGGCGTCTCGGAAGGTCATCGGTCGGGAACTCGGGTCGTGACAGCACCAGGACGACCTTCTGGGGGCGCTCCGTCTGGTCGAGGAGGCTGCACACGGTCAGCCACACCCGCCCGACGCGAGCTGGAAACGACGTGAGGCTAACGACGACGCCTTCCTCGATCGTCGTCCCCGCCGAAGTGCGACCGAAGTAGAAGAAACGCACCGCGCGTAGGTGTCCGACGGCTCGGTCCAGTCGATCGCGCAACGACCCCATGATCCGGCGCGATACCGCAAGAAGTGTCATAGCCGTGAACTCTCGCTTCGCTCGAGGAGGCCGGGCGCCAGGGTCGCCTCGTCCCGACTCCCCCGCCGGTACGCGCGGATCTGCACGACCAACGCGGATGCCTCCGCGACAAGCTCACCGCACATCGCGCCGAGCGCTCCCCCTGCAGAACCCAGGAGCAGGATCGCAGGCACTCCTGCGATCAGGCCCACCGTCGCACTCCGGCTCAGGTCACCGAGTCGGCGAAGCACCACGAGACCGATGCCGCCAACGCCCCGCGACACGCACGAGAGCGCGATGACCAGGCCGGCGACTGCCGTCAACGGGTAGGAGAGGTGCACCGAGTCGGAGAACAGCACGCCACTGACCCACGGCGCCAGGAGGGCGAACGCGACACCGGCGGCGACGCCCATGCACAGGCAGATCAGGATGGCACGACGAGATCGCTGGATCCGGTCCGACCGCCCTACCGGTAGGCCGACCCAGCTCTGGAGCGCGCTCGGCACGGACTGAAGAATGGTGTGAACGATCCGCTGGAGGCGATCGGTCGCAGCAAATGCGGCTACGGCTCCCGGGGCGACGACTCCTAGGAGGATCGTCGGAAACGCCAGGTAGATCGCGCCTGCAACCCTTCCTCGGGTGGGAACCGATTGGGCGAGCAGCACCGTGATGACACGACGTCGCCCCATTGACAACACGAACCGGAAGTCGGCGCGCACCAGTGCGGCGCCGAGCAGAGGCGACACCAGGCTCGACAGCAGCAGTGCGGCTCCGTAGCTGGCCAGGCCGCCGCCGTCACGGATCCAGATGGCAGAGAGCGAGACCAGCACGAGCCTGGGGAGCGCGTCCGTGGCAAGAAGGACGTGCGGCCGTCCGCGACCGACGAAGAACCACGTCGAACTGAGGCCTGCCGCCACGGACGCGGACGCGCAGAGGAAGGCAGTCCCCTGGTGGTCGACCACGACGATCAAGGCGAGAGCCCCTGCCACCAGCATCAACGGCAGTGCGACGAGTGCTCGCGTGATGACGGCGAGGCCGAAGGTCCTCCGCGCACTGGCAGCGCCCGACCGCGCAACTGCTTGCGGCCCGTTCACACCCCATCCGAGCTCCGCAATGACGCCGAACGCGCTCCCGACTGCCTGTGCGATGGCGATCGACGCCCACGCCGTAGCCCCATAGCTCGCCGTGACCGCGGGGAGCGCGATGAGCGGCGAGACACCGGCGACGGCTGAGACCAGGATCAGGCTCGCAACCCGCTTGTGCCCTCGGAAGTTCACAGTCGACCGCCCATCGTCAGGGCGGTCTGGCGAAGCACCGGTGCGGGTGCAGTCTCCGCGGTGTCCACGGTCGCGGCGGGCGCCCGCAGACCTCTCGACGTCAACCCCAGTCCGACGAGTATCCAGAAGAGTGCAGCGGCGAAATGCCACCAGAGGGTGTCGTAGAAAAGGAAGGAGCAAGCGCTTGCGGCGATGGCTCCACGTAGCTGGGGCGTCGCGACGACGAGCGCGCGGACGATCACAGTCACGAGCGCCGCAAGTCCGACCAGACCGCCCGTGATGAGCGACATGACGTACGCGTTGTCCGGTGCACTGGTACCCGTCGTGACAAGCACACCGGCCGCGAAGAGCGAGTTGTGCGCGTCGTAGCCGGATCCCAGGAGAACCTGCAGCACAGGCAGGCGGGCCATCCCAAACACCGACTCGACGACCTCCAAGCGGTGCACGAGCGAGAAGTCGGAGCTCGACTGCGACGCCCGGAAGAACGCATAGCCCATCCAGCCCAGTGCGACAGCGATCCCTGTAACGATCAGAGCGCGCGCGGCCGAGCTTCGACGGAGTTGCATCCCGACGACGACCCCGACAGCGGCGGTGATCATCGCCGACCGCGAACCGGTGCACAGCATGCCCAGCAGCAGGACCGGAACGGCGACGGCCTTGAGCCCGGGCCGAAGGTCCCGGTCGTGTACTGCCAGGGCGGCGAGGATGGCCAGGATATGGCCGAGCGGCAGTGGGTAGCCAAGGGTTCCCTGGCCGCGGTTGCCCGCCATCGGCAGCACGGTGTTGTCCCGCAGGCTGTAGATACCGTCGACGTCTGCCGAGACGCGCGTGCGCAGGGCGTCCAGCGCACCGATCGTCTCGGCGACGCAGATCACAGCCTCGGCAACCCCGAGAGCGATGAGGAACACGAGGAGCCTTCGCCGGTCCTCGCGGCCGAGGGACGCCGCGGCGACGACCATGACGACCCACGCCGAGCAGATACCGATCATCCTGGCGAACCGGATGCCGTCACCCGTGAGCGCTGTCGCGACGACCAGGCTCGAGCACAGGACGAGGATGGCGACGAAGCCTCGCGGGATGACCAGTCGGCCGCGGTCGAGCACCATGCCGCCGAGGACGACGAGCGTCGCCACGACGGGGGCGTTGCTCACCAGCAGGTCGGGCGCTATGACCGAGCGGGAGACAGCCAGCAGACCCATGGCCAGGATCAAGCCACCGAGCGCGAAGTTGACCGAGGCGCGCAGCGCGCACGCAGCGACGACCACGCCGACGACGACGATCGCGACCTCGGTCATGCGCGCTCCCGTCACGCCGACGAGGACGAGCGCGACGAGGGCGATCAGCCCGCCGAACACGGCCGACGCATCGCGGAGAGCGAACCGATCACCCATGGCGCACCGCGCTCGAGGACCCGGTCAACGGCGTCACTGGTCGACTCCGAATGCCCGACGCAGGCCATCGAGCCAGCGCCGGAGGCTGTACCCCTCGACCCATTCGACAGCAGCGTCGCGATACTCGTGCCCACCGTCGACGACTCGCTGGATCGCGGCCGCGAAGTCGACCGCTGTCGCGCCGGCGACGACGCCGCACCCCTCCTCAGCCGTCTCCTTCGACCCAGAGTCGGCGGCCACGACACTCGGGACCCCATGCAGGGCTGCCTCCAGGAGAACCGTCGGGAAGCCTTCGCCCCGACCGTCGGAGGGGAACAGATGGACGTCCGACGCCTGGTAGACGACGCTCGCGTCCGGGAGTTGTCCGAGGAACATCACCGGACGGCCAGCGAATGCGGCCTCGAGGTCGCCGCGGAGCGCTCCCTCGCCGGCGACCAGCACGGTTGCGCCCGCGAGCAGCGCACCCTCGATCGCCGTGGCGGGCCGCTTTCCCGGCTCGAGACGACCGACGTACGCGGCGACAAGGCCGTCCGGAGCACCGAGCAGAGCGCGAGCCGCCGCACGGGTGGGCGGATCGGTCACCGCGCGGCGCGAGACGTCGAGCCCTGTCGGGACGACGACCACGGGGCCGCGATCGCCGACGACGGCCCGGATGCTCGTCGCGGTGCGCTCCGACACGCACACGATGACGTGGGCATGTCGGGCTGCCCGCCGATAGAACGGGGTGAGGAACGTTCCGAAGAGCCCGGCCGGGAAGGTCCCGTGCTCGACCCACGCCACCTTCGCGCTCCGGGCGAGCGCCCGGGTGAAGAGGACCTGCTCACGCTTGAAGTGCACGTTGTAGGCCTGCGTCGTCGTGGTGGCGGCGAGGCGGTGGACTCGACGCAGCTCCATCGGCGCACGGGCGAGGCCACCGAGCATCGCTCGGAGTCGCCACTTGGGCCCGAGCTCGAGGGGAAGCTGGACGACGGCGCCCGACACGTGAGGAACCAGCGAGCCGGCCAGGGCAGCGTCCGCCCCGATGGCGGCCATGCCCTCGAGCATGCGGACGATGTAGCGCTCCGCGCCCCCGTCGAACTCGGTGGCGGCGACGACGACGAGATCTGCGCCGCTGCGCGACGACGACGGCTCGGCGCGGGCTGACGTCATACCGACGTGGTGCTGACTGCTCATCAGGACAGCCCTTCCAGGAAGTCGACCAGTCGGCCCGCGACCCGCGACCAGTCCTGCTCTCGTGCGGCCAGGACGTTGTCGCTGCTGGGTTCGGCGCGATCTAGCGCTGCCAGGACGTGCCGCGCCGCGTCGGAAGGGCTCTCGTAGGTCGCCACGTCGTGGGCACTGCGGGTGCCGAGCTCTGCCGTGCTGCGAGCGACGATGTGCAGCCCCGCCGCGCAGTACTCGTAGAACTTCATCGGACTGCGACCGCGGTTGACGTCGGAGTCGTTAAAGGGCAGCAGACCCACGCGTGCGCCGGCCAGCAAGGACGGGACGTTCGCATAGTCCACCGCTCCGAGCAGCTCCACATTGTCCGGGAGTCGCGGTACCGGACCCACGACGGGGCCTGCGAGACGGACTGCGTGCTGCTGCGAGGCGTTCGCGATGGCCACGACCGCGTCCCAGTCGAACCTGTGGTCGATGGCGCCCACGTAGACCGACCCTGTGCGCTGCTCAGCGGAGGCCGCGACGAACGGCTCCAGCTCCACGCCGTTCGGCAGCACCAGCGTGGGGACGCGGGCGGGAATCGTTCCCAGGCTGGTCAGGACATGCTGCGAGGTCGCGACGATCCCGTCCGCAGAGTCGCGCAGGATCGACTGACGTCGGAGCTGAGGGTCCCCGTGGTAGGTGTCCGTCGGGCGGTAGACGAGCTTGGCGGTCGGCGCGGCCGACGTCGCGGCCGCCATGAGCGGCTGGTCGACGAGCAGGACGTCCGCGTCGCGGAACCCGATGTGCGCGACCGCACGCTTGAGCGCCGATCTTCCGCTCGACATCGTCAGGGGCACCGCGATCCGCGGCACGTACTGGAGCACGCCATCCTCGTCGCGCAGGGGCCCCTGGAAGGCGAGGCGCAACCGTGCGACGTCCTCCTCCCGGCCGCGCGCGCGGTGCACCGGCGAGACAGGCGTCGACATGTGTCCCACCTCGTGCCCCGCCCGAGCGAGCTCGCGGGAGAGATGGTGGCTCCCGACGCGAAAGATCCCGCCAGAGGCCGTGTGGCTCACGAAGAGGACCTTCATCGATTGAGCCCGCTCTCGATCGCAGAGCCGACCCGTGCGGCAACCCTGTCCCAGTCGAACGTGAGTGCGCGGGCGGTCAGCCGGGATCCCAGGTCGTCCCGCGCACCGATCGCGCGGGTGACGGCGCCCGCGAGCGCGGCGGCGTCCGGCTCGGCCCGGAACCCGAGGTCGCCGACGACTTCGCCGACAGCGGTGCAGCAGTAGACCACCGCCGTTCGACGAGCCATCGCCTCGAGTGCTGGCAGACCGAACCCCTCGAAGTCCGACGGGAACAGCAAGCAGTCCGCCGCGTCGTAGACATCGCGCAACTCGCGGTCCGTCAGCCCCGACCGAAGTTCGAACCTCGACGTGCTCACCCCGACGGCCGAGCAGTGCTCCGCGAGCGCTCGCTCGCTGACCCCGACCACGACCATCCGCACGTCAGCGGGTAGCAGGCTTCCGACGGCGACCAGGAGGTCGACCCGCTTGTGCGGACGATCGTTGCCGACGAAGAGCACCGTCGGCCGGGCCGCCGAACGGTTCGAGGACGCCGCGTCGTCGACGGCGACGGGCATCGAGCAGCCATTCCCGACGTTCACGACCTGGGCCGGGTCCAGACCTGTCCAGTCGAGGATGTCTGCCCGTGACGTTTCCGAGACCGTCATCACCAGCCCGGCGCGCACGACGGCGGGCCGGACAATGCGCTCGTAGTACGTCGCCTTGAGCTTGCCGGACTCGTCGGCGTACCGGACATGGATCAGGTCGTGCAGTGTGAGGATCTGTCGGACACCGGCCCCGGGGACGGCGTTGAACCCCGGCGTGACGAACAGGTCGTGGCCGAGTCTCGCGGTGGCAAGCCGAAGATAGACAGGGTCGAACGGGCTCGCGGGCCGCACGCGCTCCGAGGTGAGCCTGCGAGCGGGCTGGAGCCGACTCGCGACCTCGGTGCTGAATCGGGCGATGCCATGGTGACCTCTCCACCTGTCGTCCCAGAGGTACGTGCCTGAAAGGACGCCGACGGGACGCACCTCGTCAACGGCCGTCACGCGGCAGCCCCGCTCAGCGCCGTCGCACGGTCGACGTCGATGACCCCGCCGGCGAGCCAACGTCCGAGCTCGGCGTCGAACCGCGCCGCCGAGAAGCGGCGTGCGTGCGCAGCGACGAGACGGCGGTCGAGGCCGGCCGCAGCAGACACGGCGCGGGACAGCTCGGCCGGGGAGAACGACTCCACCACGGCACCGCCGAGTGGTGCCGAGACGCTCTCGGGCGCACCGCCGAGTGCGTTGGCGACGACGGGCGTGCCGGTGGCCATGGCCTCGACAGGGATGATCCCGAAGTCCTCGACGGCCGGGAAGACGAAAGCGACGGCCTGCTGGAGCAGCGCGAACAGGAGCGCGTCGGACGGGCGGTGGACGAACACGACCGGCACGGTCGACCCGGCGGCACGCTCACGGAGACGCGCCTCCTCCGGTCCRGAGCCGGCGATGACCACCGGGAGCCCGGACGCCTCTCCCGCGGCGATCACGAGGTCGAGCCGCTTGTAGGCAACGAACCGCGACGCCCCGACGAGGTACACGTCAKGCAGCGAGTCCAGCACGGCGAGGTCGTCGGCGCCGAGCTCGTCGCGCCAGTCGGCGACGGCCTGGATCCGCTCGACGTCGACGGGCGGGTAGATGACGTCGGCGTCGCGGTCCCAGGCGTCGCGGATGCGATCCCGCACATAACGGCTGTTCGCGGCGATGGAGCTGGGCTCGCTCGCCCGGCGTCGGTCGATACCGCGCAGCAGGGGTGAGACCGCACGCACAGCGGTGCCCGAGCCTCGCACGTCGAGCTCGGGCGCCCACAGGTAGCGCGCAGGGGTGTGCACGTACACGAACTTCTGCGCGCCGGCCGCGCGCCGCAGGGGACGGGCATGATGCGCGAAGGCGTGCGAGCTGACGACGATCCGGTCGACCTCACCGACGTCCAGCGTGCGCCAGGCTGCGAGCGACGCCGGGATGGAGAGCGCCTTGCGCCCGCGCAGCGGCGTCTTGGCTACCCACGACTCGGCGACGTCCCTGCCGGGGTAACGGCCCGGGTCGTCGTCCCAGAGGCACACCACCTGGGCATCGGGAAGGACGCCCACCATCCGGTCCAGAACCTTCTCCGAACCGCCGGTCGGCGAGATCCACTCGTGCACGATCAGGTCACGCATCTGCTGGCTGTCTTCCTTGCTGAGGGGTTGGGGGCGTGTCGTCCGCGGGGCGGATCAGAACGCGCCGTCGCCGCGGACGATGGCCTTCGCGGTGCGCGCGAGGATCGTGAGGTCGCCGACGAGGGTCCAGTTCTCGACGTAGCTGACGTCGAGGCGGATGCCGTCCTCGGGGGTGAGGCCGGACCGGCCGGAGACCTGCCACAGCCCGGTCAGGCCGGGCTTGACCAGGAGTCGCCGGTGCGCGGTGCGGTCGTACGTGGCGACCTCGGCGTCGATCTGCGGGCGAGGGCCGACGAGGCTCATGTCACCGAGGAGGACGTTGAACAGCTGCGGGAGCTCGTCGAGGGACGTGCGGCGCAGGAACTTGCCGACGGGGGTCACGCGGGGGTCGTTCTTCGGCTTGTAGAACATGCCGACGGAGGTGACGCCTTGGTCGGCCAGCACCTGGGCGAGGCGCTTGTCGGCGCCGACGACCATGGTGCGGAACTTGAAGATCCGGAACCGCTTGCCGTCCTTGCCGATGCGCTCCTGCCGGTAGAGCACCGGCCCGGGGCTGGTGGCGCGGACGCAGATCGCGACGCCGGCGAGCACGGGGAGCAGGACGAGGGTGATCAGCACGGCCATCACCCCGTCGAACAGCGACTTGGCGATGTACTTGCCGCCGGTGAAGCGCGCCTCGTCGACGTACATCAGCGGGAGCCCGCTGACGGGCCGCATCAGGACGCGCGGTCCGGCGACGTCGACGAGGGCCAGGGTCAGCGCGAGGTCGATGCCCTTGCCCTCGAGGTCCCAGCCGAGCTGGCGGACCGTGTCGGCGGTGATCGCGTCGGAGCCGGTGACGGCGACCGCGGACGCACCGATGGTCGCCGCGACGTCGGCGGCACGGTCCATCGAGCCGAGCACGGGGACGCCACCGATGAGCTCGCCGGGGACGATCTCCCCGCTCGGCACGCAGACGCCGAGGACGGCGTACCCGGCGCTCGGGTTCTGGTGCAGCTGGCCGATCAGGCGGGCGGCCTGGTCCCGGTGGCCGATGACGAGGATGCCGGACTGGTACGACCCGGCCTCGCGCTGCTGGTGCAGCCACCGCCGCCAGAACGCGCGCCCGGCGAGCAGGAGGCCGAGGCCGAGCGGGGCGGCGAAGCCGAGGTAGCCGCGGCCGATCTCCATGCGGAGCAGGTAGGCGATCACGGCGACGGTCGCGAACAGGCGCCAGGTCACGTCGAAGACGCGGGCGAACTCCGTGGAGCCGCTCCCGAGCACCCGGCGGTCGCGGGTGCGGCCCAGCGCCAGCGCGGCGAGCCACGCGACGGCGAGCGTCACGGACACGGACAGGTACGACGGCGAGAAGGAGCCGGAGACGGAGGGCAGGCCCTGGACGTCGAACCGGACGAGGTAGGCGACGGCTACGGAGACCGTGACCGCGGCGAGGTCGGTGACCCAGAGGCGTCCCGCGACCTCATGCCAGCGGGGATTTGTGACGATAGTCGGGGGGACGGTCGAACGGGTCAGCTGCTGGGGCACGAATGCCAGCGTGCTGGCGCGCGTGTCTGATTCCGTCACGTAATTCCCCCGATGTCCGTTTTACCGACGTCAGGCGCCGTGAGAAGACTGCGCCCGAGAATACATCGGCGCGCCGGACCGATAACTGAGCGCTCAGCGCTTATACGTGCGTCACGCACGACGGCCGGCTCAAAATTCACCCGGAGC
The DNA here is from genome assembly GCF_054049655.1 of Cellulomonas sp. P5_C5. Classification (NCBI taxonomy): domain Bacteria; kingdom Bacillati; phylum Actinomycetota; class Actinomycetes; order Micrococcales; family Cellulomonadaceae; genus Cellulomonas; species Cellulomonas sp. P5_C5. The sequence continues at coordinate 78,531 of NZ_JBFULY010000004.1, forward strand.
ATGCGGGTGATCATGCGCATGAGACACTGTTTTACCGGGTAAAGCAAAGCAGGGAGAAAAGGGCCGTGGAGCTACAGGACTATTGGGGCATTCTGCGCAAGCGCTGGCTGTCCATCGCCGTATTCGCTGTGCTGGGCACTGCGCTCGCCGTGGCGGCCTCGCTGGTGACCAAGCCGCTGTACGAGGCCACGACACAGCTCTACGTCTCTGTCAAGGCGGGCGAATCGTCGGGCGACCTCCTCCAGGGCTCCAACTTCACCCGCCAGCAGGTCAGCTCCTACACGCAGCTGGTCACCAGCCCGCTCGTCCTGCAGCCCGTGATCGAGGAGCTCGCCCTCGCGCCCCGGACCGAGGCCCTGGCGTCCCGGGTCAGCGCGAGCTCCCCGCTCAACACCTCCCTCATCAACGTCACGGTGAGCGACGAGAGCCCGGCGATGGCAGCCGCGACCGCCGACGCGATCGCGCGGCAGTTCAAGGACGTCATCGCCGAGCTGGAGACCCCGAGCACCGGTGAGCCCTCCGCGGTCAAGATCTCGGTCGTCCGCGACGCCGTCTCCCCGGAGGCCCCGTCGTCGCCGAACCTCAAGCTCAACATCGCGCTCGGCCTGCTGGTCGGGCTCGCGCTCGGCGTGGGCGTCGCCGTGCTCCGTGCCGTGCTGGACACCCGGGTCCGGTCCGACGTGGACGTCGCGCGGGTCACCGACACCTCCGTGATCGGCACGATCCCCGACGACCAGGACGCCGCCCTGCAGCCGCTCATCGTGCAGAGCAGCCCCCACAGCCAGCGGTCCGAGGCGTTCCGACGCCTCCGCACCAACCTGCAGTTCCTCGACATCGCCGACCGTCCGCAGTCGATCGTGGTCACGTCGTCGCTGCCCGGTGAGGGCAAGTCCACGACCTCGATCAACGTCGCGATCAGCCTCGCCGACGCCGGGACGCGCGTGGCCCTCGTCGACGCCGACCTGCGTCGCCCGTCGGTCGCCAAGTACATGGGGCTCGAGGGCAACGTCGGCCTCACGACGGTGCTCATCGGCCGCGCGAGCGTGGAGGACGTCATCCAGCCCTGGGGCAACGGCTACCTGCACGTGCTCCCGTCGGGTCAGGTGCCGCCCAACCCGAGCGAGCTGCTCGGGTCGCTGGCCATGGCCCGCCTGCTCGAGAAGCTCACGGAGCTGTACGACGTCGTCATCGTCGACACCGCTCCGCTGCTGCCCGTCACCGACGCGGCGATCCTGTCCAAGCTGACCGGCGGCGCCCTGCTCGTGGTCGGCGCCAACAAGCTGCACCGCAACCAGCTGGCGGAGTCGGTCGGTGCGCTGGAGACCGTCGGCGCCCGGATCCTCGGCATCGTCGTGAACCGTCAGAAGCGCAAGCAGAGCGACCAGTACGCCTACTACGACTACTCCCCCACGCCTGCGACCTCGGCAGATGCCGGTCGTGGCGGCGGCAGGCGACGCAAGCCGGCGCCCCGGACGCCCAAGGCCCTGGAGGGCACGCAGGCGGGTCCGACGACGGCCCTGTGGCCGGGCGACTCGCTCAGCGAGACCCAGCTGCGCGAGTTCCAGCAGCAGCAGCCCCGCGTCTGAGCTCCACGAGACAGCAGCCCCGGACCCTCCACGGGTCCGGGGCTGCTGTCGTTTCTCCGGGCCGTCCTCGTTCGCTGGGCTGACCAGGAACGGCGGCTGAGGGTGCCGTGACGTCCGCGGCGGTCCGGCTGCACGACGTCAGGGTGCGGCCCCGCACGGGCCGTCCGGAGCGCTCGGCGGACGGTGCGCACGCGGCTGCTCGGAGCGACCACCACGGTGCGGTCCAGCGCGGGGCAATCCCCCGGGTGCGCCGCCGGCCGCTCGGAGCGGTCCTCACGGTGCGGTCCCTGCACGCGGTGGTCCCCCTGGCTCAGCGCCGGGTGACGGGGGTCGGCCAGGCTTCTCGGGCACCCAGCGGCACGGCGCCGAGACCCGGCTAGCGGTTGTGCGGGCGGCGTCACGCCGGCGCTGTCCGCAGCATCCCTGCCGGCCTCGCCTGTCGACCGCCCGGTAGACCCGTGGGGATCCGCAGGACCGACCKGGGCCTGTGCCCCCTGCGGTCCGCAGCCGCCGGGCTGGGCCGCACGTAGCTTCCGGGTCGGGTGGCCACCTGGACCGCCCCGGACAGCAACGAGCCCCGCACCCAGAAGGGTGCGGGGCTCGTCGAGGAGCTGGGTCGGTCAGGCGGCCTGGACGGCCCCACGACGACGCGCCAGGACGACGCCACCGGCGCCGACGAGGACGAGCGCACCGGCGCCGAGGGCGATCGGGAGCGCGTTGCTCCCGGTCGAGCTCAGCTGGCCGGCCGTGCCCGTGGAGGTGCCGGCCTGCACGGTCTGCGAGCTGAGGATCGCTCCGGCCGGGTCGGTGGCGACGACGGTGTAGGTGCCCGCGGCGCCGACCGTGACCTGGAACGACACGTTGCCCGCAGCATCGGTCGTCTTGGTCAGCGTCTTCGAGCCGGCGATGTTGATGTCGGCGCTGGCCACGGTCTCGCTGCGAACCTCGAGCGCGACCGGGGCGTTGGCCGGGCCCTTCAGGGAGACCGTGAAGCCGCCGGACGACGCGTTCGACACGGTGCCGGTGTTCGAGTAGTCACCTGCGCCGTACGCCTGCGCGGCGGTCGGGGCAAGGACGAGTGCAACGGCAGCGACAGCAACCAGAGCGGTGCGACGGATATTCATGGGTGTCCCCCTGGAAGTGGTGTGACTGGAGTTGCACAAGGTGCTGGGGGAAACCATAAGGCCTAGTCAATGCACGCGGAAGCAACGACTGCGTCACCCGATTGCCGGGCGGTCGGCGTCGATCGAATATGCACGGAACCCGGCTGTCGCATTCCTGTGGTGATCTCCATCTCCAGGGTGGCGCTCTCGCCCGGTTTCAGCGTGAATGTCCGAGCACCTAATGCCAGACCGTCGTGCACCTGCGAGAACAGCCCTTGAGTCTCTGAATTCACCCGCACGCCCGAGAAGGCACCCGCGAAAGGCGCGTAGATCATCACGTTCGTCCGAATATCTCCGAGCGGGACGAGGTCGTCGAGCCCGACGAGGTAGGCCGGAAGGGTGGCCGCGTCGGCGGGTGCGGTCGACGTCAGCGACACCGACAGGTGCACCACCTGCGACCCGTCGGGACGGCACTCGGTCGCCTCCGCGGCCACGTCGAGGTCGAGGTAGTAGCCGAGCTTGGCCTGCGTCCCGTCGTTCAGGTAGACGCCGATCACGGGCGAGTCACCGTCGACACCACGCAGCTCGCCGCTGAGGACCGTGCCGCGCAGCCGCTCCTGCTCGCCCTCGTCGGCCGACCACACCAGGAGCCGCCCCTGGCGGGCGGCCTCCGCGAGCGCGTCCATGACYGCGGTGGGCGACCCCTGGCCGGACACGAGGGCACCGAACGCGGCCTGCGCAGCATCGGCGAAATACGCGTCCTGGTCCGCCGGGTCGGGCTTGTCGAGGTAGACGGTGTTGAGCAGCGTCGCCACGGCGTCCTCGCCCGAGAGCGTCGAGCCGTCGGAGAGCGTCACGGGTCCGGTCGCCGAGAGCATCAGCGCGAGCGCCCCGGGGTCCACGGACAGCACACCGTCGATGTGCCCACCGACCTCGGCCTCCCAGATGCCCTTGGCCAGCGCCCCCGACCGCGGGAAGTCCGGCGTGAAGTTCACGTCGCGCATGTCGGTGCCGAGCTCCGGGCCGTACACGGCACCCTCGGCCTCGCTGAGCGGCAGCACCGGCTCCGCCAGCCCGCTGAGGCTCCCCGCCGCGCGGGCGTCGACGACCTGGACCGCCCCGTTGTCAGTCCGCAGGTGGAGCACCGATCCGGGCATGCCGCCCGTCGCCCGCTGCTCCGCGTTGTTCTGCACGAGCACCAGGTAGTCGCGCGGGCCGTCGGCACCCAGCATCGCCGGCACCAGCTGCGCCGCGCGAGCCGCGGTGGCCGTCGTCGAGGCCACGTCCGCGAGCTGGTCCCGGAGCAGCTCGACGGGCTGTGCCACCACCCCGAGGAGGGTCGAGGTGTCGATGGCGTCCAGCTGGTCCGTCGCGCCTCGCACCGCGTGGTCCGCGGCCACGACCGCGGGGGCCGCCGCCGCCAGCGGTGCGATGTCGATCCGACCGTCCACGGGCGCGAGCGCCGAGGGGTCGACCATCGACGTCGCCTCCATGAGGGCGGGCAGCGCGTCCTGGGCGAGGTCGTCGACCGCGTCCGCGACCGACTGGACCGCGCGCGAGTTCACACCCACCCAGGGCAGGACCCCGGCGACGCTCCACGCCGGCCCGGTCGTCGCACGGGCCGCCCGCGCGGCGTTGCTCTGCAGTCGCACGAGCGAGGCGTCGGCGGCCGCGCGATCGCCGGCCGTGACCTCGGCCTGGAGCTGCTGCACGTCGCCCTTGGCCGCCTGGAGCGCGTCGGCGGCCTGCACGGCGTCGACCGCGAGCCACCCGCCGAGCCCGAGGACGGTGACGCCTGCGGCTGCGCACACGAGGCCCGCCGTCCGGGCGGCACCACGATCGCCGCGGGCGATCCGGCGGTGGCGGGGCAGGGCAGGGTGCATCACGACACCACCCCCAGACGTCCGGCCATCCGGACGGACGACTGCGGATCGGCATGCTACGCGCCGAACTTGAGGCCGGATGCCTTCCCTGAGAGTCAGGGTGGCTGCTCGCACGATTACGCCGCGACACCTTCACCGACGGCGCACGCGGTGACCCGTGCACCTCCAGCGCGACGAGACTTCAAGTCGGCCTCTCGACTTCGCGCACACACGCAGCCCTCGGCCCCACGGCGTTGATCAGCTATCACGCGGGGGTGTCGCCGCCATCGCCCGTCTGACTGTCGATCCAGGCGACGAGCCGCGCCACACCGGCCTCGAGGTCGAACTGCGGGGTCCATCCCAGAACCTGGTCGGCACGAGAGACGTCCGCCCACGCGTGACGCACGTCGCCCTGGCGGAACTGGCCCGTGACATGTGGGGCGGGCGCACCGTAGTGCGCTGCGATGAGCTCGGCGGCTCTCGCGATCGTCTGCTGCTCGCCCGAGCCGATGTCGATCGGACAGGCCCCGGGCGCATCGGCAAGCACCGCGGAGACGACCGCGCGCGCGACATCGTCGATGAGGACGAAGTCGCGTCGAACCTGACCGTCTTCGTACAGCGAGATGGATAGGCCGCGCTTCGCCTGACGGCAGAAGAGCGACAAGATGCCGGTGTACGGGTTGCTCAGCGACTGCCCGGGCCCGTAGACGTTCTGCAGCCTCAGGATGACGGGCTCGACTTCCACCGCCTTCGCCCAGGCGGTGAGGATGTGCTCCTGCGCGAGCTTGGTGGCGCCGTAGACGCTGACCGGCGCCGGATCGACGTCGGAGGCCGACATGGCGATCGGCTGGGCGTCGTGAAAATCCCACCGCCCGGCCTCGAGGGCGGGGGCCATGCGCTGACCTGGGTAGAAGAGCTGCCCTCCTCGTCGCCGCCAGGCGCCTTCGCCGTAGACCGCGCGGCTGCTCGTCAGGACGATCCGGGCAGGCATCGCGTCAAGGCGCACAAGCGCGTCGAGCATCTGGGTGGTGCCGACGACGTTGACAAGCGCGTGCCGCGAAGCCTCCGTCAGGGACTGCGCAGTCCCTGTCTCTGCCGCGAGATGCACCACGACGTCGGGGCGCACGTCGGCCAGGACTTCGTCCCAGCACGACGGGTCGGTCACGTCTGCAACGTGCAGGTCGACGCGTAAGTCCAGGCCCTGTGGCCGCGCGCTGCTCGCGTGCACCTGCGGGTGGAGACTGTCGACCGCCACCACGCGCTCGAAGCTGTCGGCGAGCGCCGGTGAGATCGCCGAACCTATGAACCCGGCGCCTCCGCTGACGAGCACCGTGTTTCGTCGCATCCGCACGCCTTCCTGGCTCGATTATCCACAGGCGAGATCAGAGCTCCGGAAGCCCCGGACTAGAGCTGCGCGACCCTCGCTGGACACCCGGCGCCGAGACCGCGCAGCGGCAGTCTTCTGGAGACGGCGCTGATCAGGTCAGTACGCCCCTCGACCCGCAAGCACTGCGCGCGCAGTGCGCGCCACGATCAGCACGTCCCCAAAGAGGGTCCAGTTCTCTACGTAGTAGACGTCCTTGCGAATTGACTCGTCTGGCGAGAGCTCAGACCTGCCAGAGACCTGCCAGAGCCCGGTCAGGCCCGGCTTCACCAGAAGCCTCCGGTGCGCCGTCCGGTCGTAGAGCGCAACCTCGCTGTTCACCTGCGGGCGCGGTCCAACCAGGCTCATCTCCCCCTTCAGCACGTTGAACAGCTGGGGGAGCTCGTCCAATGAGTACCGACGCAGGACAAGTCCGACACGAGTCACACGAGGGTCGTCGCGACGTTTGTAGTACAGCCCGGAACGCCCGCCCTCCATCGCCTCCTCGACGTGGAACGACGCGTCCTCGACCATCGTGCGGAACTTGAGCATCCGGAATGTGCCACCAGCTCGACCGACGCGATCTTGACGGAAGAGGACGGGACCGGGACCGCTGAGCCGCACGGCCAACGCGACCCCGAGCAGGACGGGGCTCAGCACGATCGTCAGGATCAGGGCGCCGATCCAGTCGGACGTCGTCTTCACGACGTACTTGGGACCCGTGAACCGAGGTGCGTCGATCTGCATGAGTGGCAGGCCGGCGACGGGTGTCACATGGATGCGCGGCCCGGCGATGTCGGTCAGGGCGCCCCCGACCAGGAGATCGGCGCCGCTGTCCTCCAGGTCCCAACCCAGCTGGCGGACGACACCTGCCGTGAGCTCGTCTGCGCCGGTGACGGCCACGACGCGCGCGCCGACCGCAGCCGCGCTCTCGGCCGCGTGCTCGAGGTCACCGACCACCGGCACACCTAGCAGCTCCTCGCCCGGCCGCGACTCACCCCCAGGCACGCAGACGCCGACAACTCCCAGGCCGGCTCCGGCATCCGCATCGAGCTCTCGGATGAGCACCTCGGCCTGCCGACGGTGGCCGATCACGAGAACAGGGGTGAGACACCGGCCGCGCGCACGCTGCACGTGCAGCCATCGCCGCGAGGCCAACCGCTCGAGCAGGAGCAGCGAGAGCCCGAGCGGGAAGGCGATGGCGAGGAAGGCGCGGCCGACCTCCATCTTGGCGAGGTAGGCCACGATCGCGACGACCGCGAACAAGCGCCACGTCGCTCCGAAGACCGCCGAGAACTCAGCCGACCCGACCCCGAGCAGCCGCCGGTCCCAGGCATGGGATGCCGCGAGCGCAAGGAACCACAGCCCGATCAGGACGACGGAGACGACCAGGTAGCTCGGCGAAAAGTCGCCATCGACGGTCGGCGATCTCGCACCCATCTCGTACCGGACGAGGTACGCCACCGCGATGGCGACGGAGATCGCCAGAAGGTCGGCCAGCCGCAGTCGCCGGACGTACCGATGGATCCACCCGCGCCCGGCCGCGTCCCCGCGTCTCACCACGGTGACAGGCGTGTTCTGGATACCGACCATCGACGTGCCCCCGAACGGCTGCGTTTCCCCCGACGAACAGCGCGAGCCCATGGTCAGGCTAGCCATGATGCTCTGAATGCGACACCAGAGTCGCTCGATCGTGACCGGGACACGCCCGACGGCCCGTGAGACAGTGGGCCGACCAACGGGGCTGGTCGGTGTCGACCACGGGGGCGGGGAGCGACCGAGTGGAGCTGCACGAGTACCTGGCGATCTTGCGCAAGCGCTGGCTCACCATCGCCCTCCTCACAGCGGTCACGTTCGCCTTCGCAGTGCTCGCGACAGCCCTGGCGACGCCTCTGTACACGGCGACCGCGAAGACATTCGTCTCCGTCCAGCTCGGGGACTCTGCGGGAGATCTCGTGCAGGGCTCGGCGTACTCGCAGAGCCAGGTTCGCTCCTACGCGCAGCTCGCCACCATGCCGGCGGTCCTCGACCCGGTGATCGAGGATCTGGGACTTGACGTCAGTGCAAGCACGTTGGGAGCGAGCGTCACCGCCACTGCGCCCCAGAGCACCGTCATCATCGAGATCGCTGCGACCGACCCCGACCCCGAGCAAGCCGCCACGATCGCAAACAGCGTCGCTGACCAGCTCTCGGCAACAGTCACAGGCCTGTCGCCGGCTCGCACGGATGGCGCGGACCCGATTCGCATCTCCACCGTCGCCGAGGCAGAGGTGCCGTCTGCGCCCAGCTCCCCCAATGTCACGGTTGCTCTCATCATCGGCCTCATCGTGGGAATGACGGCGGGGGTCGCGGCCGCGATCGGTCGAGAGATGCTCGACACGAAGGTGCGCAGCGAGGACGACGTCCGGCGCCTGACAGAGGCCTCTGTCATCGGGTCGATCCCGCTCGACGGGGACGCAGAAGCCCACCCACTCATCGTCCAGTCGAGCCCGCACAGCCCTCGCTCTGAGGMGTTCCGCCGACTGCGGACCAACCTGCAGTTCCTCGACGTGGGCAACCGGCCGCGAGCGATCGTCGTGGTGTCGGCGCTGCCCGCCGAGGGCAAGTCGACGACCGCCATCAACCTCGCGATCACCCTCGCCGACGCGGGCTCGCGCGTGGTCCTGGTCGATGCCGACCTGCGCCGGCCGAGTGTCGCCAAGTACCTCGGGCTCGAGGGAGCGGTCGGGCTGACGACCGTGCTCATCGGGCAGGCCCAGCTCGAGGACGTCGTCCAGCCCTGGGGGAACGGCAACCTCGACATCCTGACCTCGGGTCAGGTCCCGCCGAACCCGAGCGAGCTCCTGGGCTCCCAGGTGATGTCGTCGCTGCTCAAGGAGCTCACTGACTCTTACGACTGGGTGCTCCTGGACACGGCACCGCTCCTGCCCGTCACGGACGGGGCCGTCCTGGCCAAGCTGGCTGGCGGCGCGCTTCTCGTCGTCGGAGCGGGGAAAGTCCACCGCCAGGAGCTGCACAGCGCGATCGGCTCGTTGGAGTCGGTCGGTGCGAGCACCCTCGGGATCGTGGTGAACCGGCTGGAGCGCAAGCCTGGCGAGCAGTACCCGTACTACCAGTACGGCGGCCCGCCGTCGGGCGACGAGAACGTCTCACGGGAACGCGCGACGACCGCCCCTCGGCGGCACGCACGTGACTTCGGCGGATCGCCGAGCAGCTCGTGGCCCGGTGCGCGGATCTCCGACGAGAAGCCATCGAGCGCCGAGATGACATCGAGCGCCGACGCCTCGCGGAGCGCCGAGGTCTGACGCGCCGAACGGCGCCCTCCGTGATGCTGGAGTGCGCCGCTCGGGCCTGGCGAGCTGGACGGATCAGGCTGTGTTCTTGCGACGGACCAGCACGACGGTGCCGATCCCGGCCGCGAGCAGCGCACCTGCGCCGAGTGCGATCGGCAGCACGTCGGTCCCCGTGGAGACCAGGCCGGCTGCTGCGGGTGCGGCCGCTGCCGGCTGCACCGTGACGGTCTGGCTGGCGAGGGTGGCCCCCGCCGCGTCCGTGACCGCGATGGTGTACGTCCCGGCCGCCGAGAAGCTGACGTTGCCGGCGACTGACCCGTCGGCAGCGACTGTCTTCTCGGCAGACTTCGTGCCGGAGATCGTGATCGCGCCGTCGGGGATCGCCGGGTCCACCGACGTGACGACGATGATGACGATCGTGCCCGGGGGGAGCCCCGTGCAGCTGACCGTGATGGTCTGCCCGACCGTGGTCGTCGTGACGGACACGGTGCAGGTGAACGGCGGTGGCGGGTATGGGCTGGCTGCCGCGAAAGCCGCGGGCACCGCGACCGGCGCGAGCGCAAGAACCGCGGCTGCGGCGCCCGTGGTCAACGTGCGTGTGACGATGTTCATTGGCAATCCCCCGATGGAAGTCCGTGCTGTGAGAGCCGGTTCGTCCCTGCCAGAACACTCACGATAGCGACGAATCCCCGCATCGCCCACCCCGAGAAGTCGGCGGTTCCCCGAGGGTGGTCGGCGTCGTCCGCAGGATCGACGGGCCGCTGAGACCTGGACCTGTGACCAGGTCGAGGTTCAGTGTGACTTCCGCACCCGGCTCGAGCTTCACCGTGCGGGCAGCGACAGCCAGCCCGTCGTGGGTGTGCGACGCCAGACCGACGACGCCGTCGCTCGCGCTGTGCTCGGCGACCCACCCTCCGCTCGGCGCGTAGACCAGCACGTTCGTCCAGATCTCGCCCGGCGGGAGGATCCCGTTCATCGTCCCGATGAGATAGCTCGGCAGGTCCCCCGCGTTCTCGGGCGCGGTCGACCGGAGGGTGATGTCGAGCGCGAGCTCCTGCGAGCCGTCGGGGCGGCACGTCGTCTGGGTCAGCTCGATCGTCGGCTCCAGGTAGTAGCCGATCTTCGCTCCCCCGGCGTCCTCGAGGTAGACGCCGACCACGGGCGAGGTGCCCTGCCGGCCGCGCAGCTCGCCGCTCAGCACCGTGCCGGAGAGCAGGGCCTGCTCCTGCGGGTCCGCCGCCCACACGAGCAGCCGACCCTGGCGCGCGGCCTCGGCGAAGGCGTCCAGCACCGCCGCCGGCTCGGCGCCCCCCGCCAGGAGCGAGTCGAACACCGCGTGCGTCGCCGAGACGAAGAACTGGTCGTGCACCAGGTTGTCGTCGGAGTCCAGGTACACCTGGTTCATCAGGCGCTGCTCGGCGTTGTCCGCGGTGAGCTCCGTGTCGTCGTCGAGCCCGACCGGCCCGATCTCGGCGAGCACGAGCGCGAGCGTCCCCGGGTCGACGGAGAGGACCCCGTCGATCTGCGTGGGTCCGACCTTCCGGTTCCACAGTGCGGCAGCAAGCTGCGCGGTGCGGGGGAAGTCGGGGGTGAACGTCACGTCGAGCATGGTCTGACCGAGGTTGTCCCCGAAGAGCGTCTGCTCGTCCGTCGTGAGCGGGAGCACCGGGTCGGTCAGCCCGCCGAGCGCGTTGCCGGCGTGCTGGTCGACGATCGACACCCGACCGTCCTCGGTGCGCAGCAGGAGCACGGACCCGGGGATCCCGCCCGTCGCCCGCTGCTCCGCGTTGTTCTGCACCAGCAGGAGGAACTGCTGGGGACCGTCGGCGCCGAGCATCGCGGGGAGCAGCTGGGCGGCGCGCGCCGCGGTCGCGGTCGTCATGGCGACGGTGCCGACCTGCTCGCGGAGCTGCTCGACCGGACCTGCCACCACGGGCAGGAGCTCGGTGGTGTCGAGGCGCTGCAGCCGGGCGGAGGCCGTCGCGACGGAGGCGTCCGCGGTGACGACCTGGGGTGCGACCGCGCGCAGCGGTGCGGGGTCGACGCGGCCGTTGACGGGCGCGAGGGTGGACGGGTCGAGGACCTGCGTCGCGTCGACGAGCGACGGCAGCGCGTGGGTGGACAGGTCGTCGACGACGTCGGTGACCGTCTGCAGCGCGCGGATGTTCGGCCCGACCCACGGGAGGGCGGCCGCCAGCGCCCAGTGGGGTCCGGTCGTGGCCGCGGCCGCGGCGCCGGCGTGCTGCTGCAGCGTGGCGACGGTCGCATCGGCGTCGGCGGCGTCCCCGTCGGCCACCTGCGCGCGCAGGGTGTCGACCGCCGCGGCCGACGCCTCCATCTCGTCGCGGGCCGTCAGCGCGTCGGCAGCCACCCAGACMCCGGCGCCGACCAGGACGAKGAGCGCACCGGCCACCCCGAGCACCGTGAGCCGGATCGTCCGGCGCCGGCGACCCCGCCGGCGCTCGACCTCACGGACGTCCTCGGCGACCGGGTGCGTCMTGGGCCGCTCGGGCACCGTGACGGTCGACCACTGCGAACCCCACCCCGGATGCGTCATCGCGCCCCCTCTGCGCCCAGTACGGCGATGCTATCTGCACCTTTCGTCCGATCGGGGGGTGGCCGGACGCGCGACGGGGCGGCCGTCGGGTGACGCTGCTGCGCCGATCGGGTCACCCGATGCTCCGTTCGGGCATCCTTGACGCCAAGATGAACCCCGTGAACCCCACCGACCTGGCCGAGCCMTTCCGCGTCCTCGTCGTCTGCACCGGCAACATCTGCCGGTCGCCGGCGGCGGAGCGGCTGCTGGCTGCCGGCCTGGGCGCGGCGTACCGGGGTCGGGACGCCGCCGGAGGGCTGGCGCCCGCGATCGAGGTGGGCTCGGCCGGCACCGGCGCGGTCGCCGGCTACCCGATGACCGACGAGATGGCACGGCTGGTCGCAGGGCAGGGTGTCGACCCGCAGAACTTCGAGGCCCGGCAGCTGATGCCCGACATGGTGAAGCAGGCGGACCTGGTGCTCGCCCTGACGCGCAAGCACCGCTCGGCGATCGTCGAGCTGGTCCCTGCGGCGGTGCGTCGCACGTTCACCCTGCGGGAGCTCGCCCGCCTGATCGCGGACGTCGACCCCGCGACGCTGCCCGGCGCCAACGCCACCACGGCCGACCGCCTCCGCGCGCTGGTGCCCCTCGCCGCGAGCCGGCGCGGGCTCGTGTCGCACCGGCCGGTGGACGACGACGTGGTGGACCCCTACGGCGGTGGCCAGTCGCTCTACGACAAGTCGTTCGGCCTGATGCTCCCCGCCATCGAGACGATCGTCACGGCTGCCCGCCGCTGACGGACGAGCGCACGAGAKGCCGGGTCCCGTGAKGGACCCGGMCTCCGTCGTGTGCGGCGCTAGATGCCCAGCACGCTCTTGATGGGGCCGATGAGGAAGTAGACGACGAACATCGCCGACGCCACCCACATGAACGCGTGGATGTCGCGGACCTTGCCGAGGCCGAGCTTGATGACCACGAACGTGATGATGCCTGCGCCGATGCCCGCGGTGATCGAGTACGTGAACGGCATCAGGATGATGGTGAGGAACGCCGGGATGGCGAGCTCCCAGTTCTTCCAGTCGATGCCGGTGATCTGCGTGACCATGAGGAAGCCGACGACGACGAGCGCCGGGGTGGCCGCCTCGAACGGGACCATGGAGACCAGCGGGGCCAGGAACGTGGCCAGCAGGAACGCGATGCCGGTCACCACGGAGGMCAGACCGGTGCGCGCACCGTCGCCGACGCCCGACGCGGACTCGATGTAGCTGGTGTTGGAGGAGACGCTGCCCGCGCCACCGRCCGCCGCCGCGATCGAGTCGACGACGAGGATCTTCTGCGTGCCGATCGGGTTGCCGTCMTCGTCGAGCAGCTTCGCCTCCGAGCCGACGGCGACCATCGTGCCCATCGTGTCGAAGAAGTCGGCGAGCAGGAGCGAGAACACCAGCAGCAGGACGGCGACGATCCCGATCGACTCGATGGAGCCGAAGAGGGAGAACTGGCCGACCAGCGAGAAGTCGGGCGTCGCGAAGATCCCGCCCTCGGGCCAGGCGGGGACGTCCAGGGCCCACCCGGCGGGGTTGACCACGGCACCGGTCTCGTCGGTCTTGCTGCCGATGTTGCCGACGAGCTCGATGATGAGCGCGAGGATCGTGGACGAGACGATGGAGATGAGGATCGCGCCCTTGACGTTGCGGACCATCAGGACGATCGCCAGGAGCAGGCCGAACACGAACACCAGCAGCGGCCAGCTGCCCAGCGACCCGGCGATGCCCAGCTCGACGGGCGTCGCCATGCTGGCGGGGATGCGCACGAAGCCCGCGTCGACCAGACCGATGAACGCGATGAACAAGCCGATGCCGACGCTGATCGCGGTCTTCAGCTCGACGGGGACCGCGCGGAACACCGCCGCCCGGAAGCCGGTGAGGACCAGGACCAGGATGATCAGGCCCTCGAGCACGACGATGCCCATGGCGTCCTGCCACGACATGTCGGGCAGCGCAGCGATCGAGTAGGCGACGACGGCGTTGAGGCCGAGGCCCGCGGCGAGCGCCAGGGGGAAGTTCGCGACGACGCCCATGAGGATGGTCAGCACGCCCGCGACGAGCGCGGTGGTGGCTGCGACGGCGGTGAGGTTGGGGACGTCCCCGCCGCCGAGGAAGAGGCCGTCGCCGGAGCGGACGGTGCCGATGATCAGGGGGTTGAGCACGATGATGTAGCTCATCGTGAAGAAGGTGACGAGACCACCGCGGATCTCGGTACCGATGGTCGAGCCGCGCTCGGTGATCTTGAAGTAGCGGTCGACAGCGTTCGTCGGGGGCGCAGGACGCTCCGTCTGCGCAGTGGGGGTCGTAGACATGCGCGCAGTGTTGCAGACGCATGTTGCACGCCGGTGACCGGCGCAGGAGGGTGGAGTCCGAGGTGACGCATGCCATTGCGACGACGCGAGCCGAAGGCCTGCGGCCGTGGACCTGACGGCACGCCTTGCGCTCCGCAGACGATGCCGGAGAGGATTCGCGTGGCCGGGCGTGCACCGACCAACCGAGAGCTGGCCGGGGGGCGCGCTTGCTGAGAATTCTGCTGACGGCCGCCGTCACGCCCCAGAGCACCGACAGGCTCCACCTCGTCGACCCGACTGAGCGCCGCCTGCAGTATGTGACCTCCCTCCGGAGCTGGTGGGCCTGGGCTGCACCGAGGCGCGTCCGCGTCACGTTCGCAGAGAACAGCGGGGAGGACCTCGATCAGCTCGCACACGATGCCTTGGGGCTCGTCCCGTCCGGGCTCGACCTGCTGGCGCTTCCCGTCCCGCCGCAGGGCATCGTCACGCGGGGCAAGGGTGCCAGCGAGGCGCTCATGATGGACGCGTTCGCCGCTGCGCACCCCGATGACGAGGGCCTCTGGCTCAAGGCGACCGGCCGGCTCTTCGTCCGGAACGCCAGCCGCATCGTGCCCGACGTCGGCAGCTCGGCCGCGGTCGTCGCGCGGCTCTCGCTCGATCTGCGGCACATGGACACGCGGTTCTTCGGGGCGTCCCCGGCAGTGTGGCTGCGCCACCTCGTCGGGGCGGCGAGCGAGGTCGACGAGGCATCGGGCACGCGGATCGAGCACGTGCTGTGCCGTCGCGTCCTCCGCTCCCTCGGCGACGGCGCKACCCTCGTGCGCATGCGAGGGCAGCCGGCGTTCGTCGGGCGGTCGGGCACGTGGTCGCGTCGCCGGTACGACGGGACGCTCGCGGACGGTCGTCGGCTCGCAGCCGACTCGGTCGACGCCCTGCTCCGTGGGCCTCTGCGAAACAAGCACTTCTAGGAGGTGGCACATGGGCGGGTCTGGCGCGGTCGCGGTGGTCCTGGCTGGCGGGATGGGGTCGCGCATGCGCGGCCCGCTCCCGAAGCAGCTGATCGAGCTGGGCGGGGAGCCGATCCTGCTCCACACGCTGCGCAGGTTTGCGGATCCCGGCACCTTCACACGGGTGGTCGTGGTCGCGAACCCGTCGTGGCGTGCCGAGATCGAGGAGCTCGCGACGTCGGCGACAGGAGCGCGGGACCGGTTCCTCGTCGTGGCCGGAGGCAGCAGCCGAAACGCCTCGATCTGGTCGGCGGTCCGCGCTCTCGACGAACCCGACCAGACCCGGTGCCTGATCCACGACGGCGTCCGTCCGCTGGCTACCGGTGAGCTCTTCCAGCGCGTGCTCGAGGCCCTCGACGTCGCCCGGAGCGTCGTCCCGGTGATCGACTCGATCGACCCGCTGTTCCGGGTGTCCGGCGACGATGTGCTCGAGGTCGAACTGCGGTCCACGGTGCTTCGCGGACAGTCGCCGCAAGGATTCTGGCTCGGAGATCTTCGACGCGGGCTCGCATCCGTCGGGTCACCGGGGATCGACTCCTACGCCACGGTCTACGAGGTGATGCGTCGGGCGTTCGGCGAGTTCGAGATCCGCACGGTTCCCGGCGAACGGAACAACCTCAAGATCACCGAGCCCGTCGATCACGCGACCGCGGCCCTCATCCTGGGGGACCTGCGTGAAGCGCGCACTTAGGTCGGCGGCCTCCCGGCTTCTCGAACGGCTCGCCGCGGCCGTGCGGGCACAGCCGGTCGTCGTCGTGCACGGTTTCCCGGCGGACGAGGGGAACGCGGTCGAGGTGGTGCGAGGTCTGCTCGAGCGGTACCGAGGAACGGTGTGCTGGCTCGTCGACGACCCGACCGCGTGGCGACCCACGACACAGGACCTGCGGCTCGAGGTTCGCGCCAAGAGCTCGCTCGGCGGCGTTCGCCGGTACCTGCACGCCGAGTGCGTGCTGTTCACCCACGGCCTGTACGGCGACGCACGGCCCGCGTCGGGCCGGACGTTCGTCAACCTGTGGCACGGCGACGGGTTCAAGATCAAGCGCGACGCCGAGGCCTCGCGGACGTCGCTCTACCCCGCCCACTTCGTCGTGGGCAGCACCCGACTGTTGACCGAGCGCAAGGCGCGCGACTTCAAGATGCCGGCGAGCGCGGCAGTCGTCACCGGGAACCCACGGGTCGACCAGTTCGCGCACCCGATCCCGTCGTCGGTGCGCTCCGTGCTGGTCGGCAGCGACGCCCCGTTCGTCGTCTGGCTCCCGACCTTCAGGCACGCGGTCGGCATCGGGACCACCAGGTCCTGGTCCGACGTGGACCCGCTGGTGGACGACGGACTGACCAGCTCGATCGCCCTGGTGGTCCGCACGCTCAACGCTCGCGGCATCGAGGTGCTGATCAAGCCACACCCCCTGGACGCGCAGATGCGCTCCGCGCCCGGGGCGCGACTGATCGACGACGCGATGCTGGACCGGGAGTCGACGACCCTCTACTCCTTGCTGGGCACCGCCGCGGGGATCATCACCGACTACTCGAGCGTCTGGACGGACTACCTCCTCCTCGACCGGCCCATCGGATTCGTGACGCCGGACCGGGACGCCTACCGCGCGGGCCGAGGGTTGTACCCGGCGGACGTGCTCGACTGGCTCCCGGGCCCCGAGCTGTGCGACGAGGTGGCACTCGGCTCCTTCGCCGACGAGCTCGTCGGGGCGACGACCACGTCCGCACCCCTCCGGGCGGCCGCCGCCGAGCGGCTCGGGCTCGCCGCCGTCCCCCGCGCGACGGATGCGCTCCTGGATCGCCTCGAGGCCGAGGGGGCCTTCGCCCGCTCCGGTCGGCTGCTGCCGCGGCCGCAGCGGTCCGTCGCGCCTCCCCGACTCATCGAGCGGTCCGCCGGTGCACCCTGACGACCGCGGGCCGGCACGCGGCCCAGGCAACGCGTGGCGCTCCGGCGCTATGCGTGGAGCACGGGGGCTAGGGGGATTCGCCGGGTCCGCAGCGATCGCGGGCGCGGCGAGCGTGCTGACCATCCCCTTCGTCACGAGCGCGGTCGGCGCCTACTCGTGGTCCGCCATGGCGACCGGGCAGGCGGTCGGAGGCATCGGGAGCCTCGTCGTCGCCCTCGGCTGGGGAGTGACCGGTCCTGCGGAGATCGCCGCCGAACGAGATGCCCGGGCTCGTCGCCGGACGTACCGCGAGTCGCTCGTGGTACGCGCCGTCGTGGCCGTACCCATCGTGCTGATCTGCGCGGTCGTCGCCGGCCTGACCGTCCCGGCGACGTACGCGGCCGAGACGATCGTCTCGGCGATCGGTGCGGCGCTCACCGGGATGAGTGCAGCGTGGTACTTCGTCGGGACACGCGATCCGCGTGGGCTGATGCTGGCCGAGACGCTTCCGCGGGCGGTGATCCTCATCGCATCGGCAGCCCTGCTGCAGATGGTTCCTCAGCCGGTGCTCTTCGCCGCCGCCGGCGTGCTCAGCGCGTTGGTGGCCCCCCTGCTCGCCAGCCGTCGGGTGCTCGGCTCGCACCCGGGCGACGAACCCTCGGCGCGGCTCGATCTCCGCACGGTCGCTGCGACCGCGAGGCGCCAAGGCGCGGCGGTGACGACGTCGCTGGTGGCCGGCAGCTACAAGTACGCGCCGCTGATCGTCCTGGCGATCATCGCGCCGGCGGCGACCCCCGCGTACGCGCTCGCCGACAGGTTGTTCAAGTTCGCGAACGCCGCGATGCGCCCTGTCGCGCAGGTGCTGCAGGGATGGGTTCCGGCCGCGCCCGACGGCGAGCTGGGCCGTCGGATCTGGACCGCGGTCCGCATCGCCATCGGCTTCGGTGTGATGGCGGGCCTCGCGTTCGCTGTGCTGGCCCCGCTGGTGAGCGAGCTTTTCGGGGCCGGCGCGCTCGCCATCCCGCTCGCCMTCTCCGTKCCCATGGGTCTGACGATGCTGTTCTCGACGGTCTCCCAGACCACAGGGCTCGCCTGTCTCGTGGCGCTCGATCGCGTCCGGGTGGTCGCCGTCAGCGCCGTCCTCGGCGCGGTCACCTGCCTCGCCCTGCTGTGGCCCGCGATCACGGCCTTCCAGGCCCTCGGCGCGGCGTGGAGCGTCACGGCCGCTGAGCTCGCTGTCCTGTCGTTGCAGTGCGTGGTCCTGCTCCGCGTGGTGCGGCGTCGACCGCGTCCCACCGCTGGGTAGGCGTCATGGGCGCCCATCGACCTCCGCCGCGTCGGCCGGCGCCTGCGCGGGGGGCCCGGTGCCTGCCGCCCGCTGCGATCGCGAAGGTGAGGGCGATGTAGAAGTAGATCTCGTTGTGGCTGCTGTACAGCGTCGTGGCGGCGAGAAAAGGAAGGAAGAAGAGCATCGTGGTCACGTCCCGGCGGCGCACGAGAGCCCGGAGGATGCCGACCAGGAGTGCGACGTAGAAGACGGCGACGAGGACGGAGAACTCGACGAGCACCGAGACGTGGCTCGAGTGCATCGGTGCCGTGCCGTCGACCAGCTGCGCGTAGCCGTGCGGATCGATCGCCGCGTAGTCCAGTGTGTCGACCCTGCTCCGCATGACGACGCTGGCGAAGCCACCCGGGGTGATGCCGAAGACGACGTTCGCCCAGCTCTCGGCCTTGAGCTGAAGGGCGTAGTCGATGAGCCGAAGGTGCGCTTCCGTCGACGCGTCCGAACCTAGTGGACCGGTCGCGAAGCGAGCGAAGACCGTGAACAGTGCGCCCGCCCGCGCGGCGACCAGGAACGGGAGCGCGACGATGATGGCGAGCAGCAGGTGGCAGGTGAACACGTCCCACGCGGTCCGCGCTGCGCGGCGGGCCTGGACGTACTCCGCAAGCAGGGCCACGACGAGGAACGGCGCGAAGATCAGCGGCAGCCGCGAGATGGTCAGCAGCGCGACGGCATAGAAGGCCAGCGCGACGAGCATCCGTGCCCTGCCACTCATCAGCCGGAGCGCGAGAAACGCGTAGATGCAGCACACGAGGGCGGCGTGCGACTTGTCGTCAAACCCGAGGGCCGAGCTCGACTGGTCGAGCATGACTAGATCGAGGGCCAGACGCACCACGACGTACGCCAGCACCGGGAAGACGGTGGCACGGAGCGCAGCGAAGATCGTGTCAGCGGCCGTGGCGACGTTCTGCACGATCCTGACGATCACGACGATGTACAGACCTGCGACCGCGAAGAACGCGGCGTGCTCGATACGCATGACGTAGCCGTAGCCGAGCGCGACGTTCACCGCCCCGACGAGCACGGACGCGCAGCAGACGATGTACCACGTGACGTCGCGGGCGCGGAGCACGCGGGGGAAGCCGACCAAGAGGATCGCGAGCGCCACGACGAAGAACACGTTGGAGAGCGCGAACCKGCCGGTCAGCTTCACGCTGAAGAACATGCCGACGGCGGCGAGCAGCACCGCCCGGAAGAGTGCTTTGCGCTCCGCACCCGACAACTCGTGGGCGCCGAGATCCGCGTCTGCGTCCGGCGCCGCCCGTCGTGTCTCCAGGTCAGTCATCGTCCGGCCTCGTAGCGCCAAGGGCGACGTGCTGGCCCTCGGTCCGTACGCTCTTCGCGCCACGACGCACCACGGAACCGGACAGCACCACGTCGCGCAGCTCACGGGCGACGCTCGTCCACGGCCGGGCAGCGGTCGGAGGCACGTGCCGACGCGCGCATAGCCCGGTCTCGATGGCCTGCGCGAGTGCTGCCGGCGTGGGCTCGCTCTCGATGAGGCTGTCACCGTGGACGGCCGAGAGGCCACTGTCGGACGTCACGACGACCGGGATGCCGAAGAATGTCGCCTCCGCGACCGGGAGTCCGAACCCCTCGTCGGTCGAGGCCATGACCACGACTGCGGCCCCGGCGACCGTGGTCTGGTAGTCCTCGGCCGATACGAATCCGGGAAGCTCGACCCGGCCCAGGTCGGCAGCACCCCCTGCCCGGCTTCGGAGCGAGTCCGCGTACTGGCCGCTCGCGCCCAGCACGACGAGCCGTACACCGTCCAGCACGTCGGGTGGGAGGAGCGCGAGCGCGTCGATCACGAGCTCGGGCCGCTTGTGGGATAGGTGGCCGAACGTGACGACCGACCGAAGTCCTGAGCTGTCGCCCGGCGGCGCGACTTTCCAGCGCCGTGCATGATCGCCCCCGTTCGCGACGACGACGATCCGACCTGCCGCCGCCGGCACGATCTTCCTCGTCTCTGCAGCCGTCTTCTCCGAGATGGCCACCACGTGACCGGCCCGCCGCACCGACCACCGCCATAAACGCCTGTAGGCGCGCTGCCACACGGGAAACTCGTGCGGGACTCTGACGTGACGCCAGTCGTGGACGACGCACGTCCGCGCCGACCGCGCGACGAAGGGCGTGACGATGGGGCTGACGGAGACGACGGCATCTGCGTGTTCACGCCGGAACAGCGCCGCGGAGAGCACGAGCTGTCCCAGCGCGCGGCCGGCAACCGCGTCATCTCGCGCAACGTGGACGGACACATGATCGAGGTCCGCGAAGGCTGCTTTCGCCCACGGACCAGCCAGGATGACCAGCTCGTCCTCGGCTGTGCGCGACCATGCTCGCACGAGCTCGAGAGCGTAGAGGTGCATCCCACCGGACCCGGAAGGTGCGCCGAGCAGGTCGAGAACCACCCTCACGGCGCCCTCATGTCGGGCTGCCGTGCAGAGACGGTTCGGTCATCGGCCGGGACCGCGTCGTCACGGCTCAGCAGGAGCAGTTCCTCGACCCACGCACCGACCGAGAACCGGTCGAAGCCCGGTGGTCGCCGGCCGTCGAGGTCTCGGCCCAATAGCTCGCGCACCGCGGCAACCGCGCCCTCGACGTCGTCGACCGTGATCACCGCGACGCGGTCGTCCGCGCTCAGGTCCTCGTCCAGCGTCCTTCGGTTCGTCGTGACGAGCGCCGCACCTGAGGCGAGAGCCTCGAACGTCCTCATGGTGAGCCCGGACTGACCTGGCTTCTGGTGGTCGAGGACAACCCGCGCGGACCGGAACCGCTCCGCCACCTGTGCTCGGCTGAGCTTCTCCGTCCGGACGTCCGCGACGTCGACATAGCGGTACTCGGGGCTCACCGCGCGCCGGAGTCGGAGGTACCAACGAGCGGGCACGTAGAAGTAGGTGTGCGCGCGGGGAAAGTGCGACGCGATCGCCCGCAGGACCGCGTATCGCGTCGGGCTCACCGTCCCGACGAACGCCACGTCGAGCGTCCGCTCGGCGTGCGGGGCGCCAGGCTCGAACTCCGCCGTGAAGAACAGCGGCTTGTAGCGGAGGCCCGGGTAGGCCTCCACATCGTCGCGGTCGAACGAGTAGGCGTGATCGAAGAGGTCTGCCTGTTGGGGATACACGGCCGAGGTTCGTACCGAGTCGTAGGCGTAGAAGACCAGCAGCGCGTCGGGGTGATCACGGACGATGCTGCGAAGGAATGCCACGGGGATCGCCTCGCCCTTGACGACTAGAACCAAGTCGACGCCCGTTCTGCGGAAGCGAGCTGCGACCCGTCGGAAGTGGAGGCTGGTGAACATGTGCAGGAGCGTGGGTGACACCCGCGCCACCGCTCGGACGAACGAGCGGTTCCAGACCCGTTCGTCGATGAACTTCGCCTGTGCACCCGCCGCACGGAATGCGTCGACGATGGCGTCCTCGTATCCGAAGAATGCCGGTCCGATCACCAGGACACGACGACTCCCCCGCGCATCTGCCACTAGCCCCCCCAGGATCGGCACTCAGAGCGAGAGTACCCACCTTCCGAACGCCCGGTTCGTCTCGAGGATGGCCTCGGCGGGGCGAGCGCGGTCCAGCGCTACGGCCTCGGGCCTTAGGCTCGTCGCGTGCCGTCCGTGATAACCCGCCTGCTGCACCCGACCCGGACCCCGCCGCCACCGGTGGACGTCGACCTGGGACGGGTCATGCTCGTCGGCACGGGCGTCTGGGCCGTCGCGTTCGTGGTCGCCGCCGTGCTGGCCTGGGGCGAGGACGACGCGTCGTGGATGCCCGCGTGGGTGTGCGCGACCGGGGTGCTCCTCGGGCTGCTCGGCGTGCTGTGGGCCCGTCGGAACACCGCGCGCCGACGCTGACCGACGCGGGTCAGGCCACGAACACCTGAGCGCACAGGAAGCCCCGCGGTCCCTTGGTGCACCCGACGCCGATCTGGGTGTACCGAGCGTTGAGGATGTTCGCGCGGTGCCCCTCGGACCCCATCCAGCCGGCCACGACGGCGTCGGCCGTCGGGTAGCCCAGGGCGATGTTCTCGCCCACCGCGCGCGCGGCGCACGCCTCCAGGATCGGCTCCAGCGGGTCGTGCTCGAACCGGCCCTCGGCGACGAGCAGCGCCGTGCGCGCGACCGCCTGCTGGGCGGCGCAGTCCGAGACGGCCAGGGCGGGCAGGCCGGCCGCGGCCCGCTCCTCGTTGGTGCGGGTGACGATCTGCTCGACCATCGTCGGCTCGGTGGGCACCGGGTCCGGCGCGGGCTCGGGGGCCGGTTCCGGGACGACAGGTGCGGCGGCGGCCGGGGCTGACGGCTCCTGGGCCGGGACGCTCGGGGCCGCTGTCGTGGACGGGTCCGCCGTCGGCTCTGCCGGGGTGGGGCTGGTGGTCGCCTCCGCCGCCCGGTCGCCCGAGCGCGACGCGGGGTCGCCGACGCGCGGTCCGGCGAGCTCCAGGGCGTCCGGCGCGTGGAACGGGATGACCACCGACGGCCCCAGCACGAACGGGGCTGCGACCAGCAGGAACGTGGCGGCGAGCGCCAGGCTGACCGTGCGGAGCCGGTGCGGTCGAGGCCTGCCGACCCTCCCGGCACGACGTCGTGGACGAGTGTCCGGGACGGCGGGGAACGGGTGCACCTCCGGGACGCTATCGGGTTCCGGACAGATCGGACAGTCAGCCGTCGGCGCGGACACCCTCGACGACGTCCAGGGCGATCTCCGCGGCCCGGTCCGGAGCGGTGAGCAGGACCTCGACGGCGTAGCGCAGGTCCCACCGGCCGGCCGCCTGCGCGAGACCTGCGGCGAGCCCTGCGAGGTGGACCGCGTGCACGACGGAGTCCTGCACCCACCAGTCGACGGGGGCGCCGTCCACCAGCAGGTCGTCGTGCTGCACCCAGGTGTCCGGGGCGTCCGGGAGCAGCGCGCGCACGCCTGCGGGGACGTCGTCGACCTCGCCGCCCGGGTCCACGGAACCGTCGGCGAGGTCGCTGGCGAACGGCAGGTCGAGCAGGGCCGCGGTCGCCTCCGTGCCCGGCACCAGCGCGGCGACGTCGGTGCGCTGGTACCACATCGGGTGGTCGGCGACGGCGGCGTCCTCCGCGTGCACGACGGCCACGCGACCGGGCCCGACGACCGCGGGCAGCCGCTCCGGCGGCTCGTCGGGAGCCATCGACCGCCACACGCGCACGGCGAGCTCCGGGTCGACCGGAACCCCGACCGGCCCCCAGGCGTCGAGCAGCTGCGTCCAGCCGGGTCCGTCGAGCTCCTCGAACGAGGCCACCCCGCCGAGTGCGCGCTGCACCGAGGCGTCCAGGGGCGCGACGGCGTCCGGCGCGGCGGGCAGGAGAGCGCCCAGCAGGTCCCCGACCGCGAACGGTCGCCCGAGGCCCAGCTCCGAGCGCTCGCGCAGCCACCACGACGTGTACGACGACGCGAGGGCCGACGACTCGTCGCGTACCGGGTCGACGAGCGCGCGACGCAGGGACGGCTCCCCGGCGATGCGCCCGAGCACCCGCGGCCACGCCTCCGGGTCGACGGCGTCCAGGTCCGCGACGGCGACGACCTCCCCGACGTACGCGCCGCGACCGAGCCGCTCGCCCAGGTGCACGAGGTAGTCGTCCCAGCCGTCCAGCGACTGCGCGGCCAGCGTCGCCGAGTCGGTCGCGCCGTCGCGCACGGAGGTCGGGTCCGCCATCACGTCCGGGACGCGGACCAGCACCAGGTCGGCGCGCACCCCGACCGCGGTGAGCGTCTGCGCACCCCACCGGTCCACCGCCTCGGCGGACACCGTGCCGAGCACCCGGTCGTCGAGCAGCTGCGCCGCGGGCGAGCCGGGCAGGACGAGGCTGTCCGCCGGGGTGCGGTCGCCGTCCGCGGCCGGGAGCGGGAGGAGACCGAGCCACGGCAGCGCGTCGCTCGGCAGCGCCGTGCCCTGGGCGGCGTCGACGAGCGCGAGGACCGTCTCGACGACGTCGTCCGTCTCGCTCTCGTCGTCGGCGAGGTCCACGACGGCCCGCCGGACCGCGTCCTGCGCGAGGAGGCCCACGGCGTCGGGCGCCTGCGCTCCGAGGCGCTCCAGCACGGGGTGCGCCGCGTCGGGGCCGACCACACGCAGACCCCACCGGCCCAGCGTCTCCAGCGCCCGCTCGCCGAGGCGCTCCGCGAGGTCGGGGTCCAGGACGACCGTGCCGCGCGCACCCCGCACCACCCGGCCGTCGGCCAGCGGCACCGGCACCGCGCCGAGCGCCTCGCGCGACTGCGGGTCGTCCGCCAGGAGCGCGAGGGCGTCGTAGAGCTCGACCCAGCCGCCGTCGCTCGCGGCGGGCAGGTCCTCGACCACATCCGCCAGCGAGCGGATCTCGACGCCGACCGCGCGCGCCTGCGACTCCCGGCCGGTCGGCAGGACCACCAGCGCCGCGACCCGTCGGCCCAGGGCGGCGAGCGCACCCGTGTCGTGCACCGACGAGCCCGCAAGAGCCACKGCCCGCTCGGGGACGACGAGAGCGCCGTCGTCGGCGGGCGCCGCCGGGGCGAGCAACGGGGTGCGGGTCAGACGGTCGACGATCCGCTCCCGCAGCGCGGCGTCCAGGGCCCCGGCCGCCAACCCCGTCGGGACGAGCGCCAGCGCGTCGTGCCCCGCCGCCGCGCGGCCGTGCGCGAGGCGCGCGTAGACGTCCGCCGCGTGGTCCAGCACGGCCTCGGTGAGCGCCCCCGGCGCGACGTGGCGACGGGACGGGTCCAGCGGGAAGGTCGCGACGAGAAGCGCGGGCACCGTGCACGGCTCGTCCGTCGGCGTCGGCGCGTGCACCACCTGGTCCGCGCGGACCAGCCCGGCACCGCCGCGCGGCAGCGCCCACGTGACCCGCCACGCCCGGGCCGAGCGCTCCTCCACCGGGCGGTCCGCCATCAGCGCCAGCGGCAGCTCGCCCTCCCCCGTCGCGACCGTCCACCGCTCCGCGACGTCCGCCAGCCGACGGGGCGGACCCGTGTCGTCGTCGACCACGATCTCGACCAGACCCGGCAGGGCGAGCAGCAACGGGTCGCCCACGTCGTGCAGCAGCGAGCGCACCTCGTCGGCAGCCACCTCGTCGCGCAGCTCCAGGACCACCGCGGTGTCGTAGCCGGTCGGCGGGGTGCCCTCCGTCGAGAACGGCAGACGCAGCGCCGGCAGCGAACGGTCGCGACGGCGCACCTCGTCCGCGAGCGCCGGGGCGTCCTGGGCCGTCTGCGCGAGCAGCTCGGCCGCGTCGGCCACGCTGAACCGCAGGCCGCCCGTGGTGGACAGCACCGAGATCTCGTCGGACACCGACCGCACCGCGGCGAACCCGACGCCGAACCGGCCCACCGCCCGGGCGTCGTCACGCTTGGCCGACGCCCGCATCGACACCAGCGACGCGACGCCGTCCGCGTCCAGGGGTGCGCCGGTGTTCGCGGCGACCAGCACCAGCCGGTCACCGTCGGTGCGCGCCAGCCGCAGCAGCAGCCGACCGGGCACGCCCGCGCGGGTGGCCGCGTCCGCGGCGTTCTGCGCGAGCTCGACGACCACGCGGTCGCGGTAGTAGCCGCGGGCGTGGTCCTCCTCCGTGTTGGCGTCCTCCCGCAGCCTCGCCGGGGAGACCCGCCACGCCCCCAGGACGGCCGCGCGCAGGGCGGCCGTCCCGAAGGCGTCGACGGTCACGGCTCCGGGTCGGGGCGCGCCGGCGACTCGTCGGCGGAGTCGGAGGGGGTGATGCCGTCCGGGACGTCGGGGATGTTCGTCGGGTCGTGCGACACGTCGGAGATCTCGACGGACACGACCTCGGCCACGGCGTCCGCCGTCGGAACCTCGTCGGACACGACCTCGTCCGTCGCAACCTCGTCAGCCGTCGCCACCTCGTCGGACACGACCTCGTCGGACGCGACCTCGTCGGTCGCGACCTCGTCCGGCGCAACCTCGTCCGTCGCGACCTCGTCAGGCGTCGCTACCTCGTCGGACACGGCCTCGTCAGTCGCAGCCTCGTCGGACACGATCTCGTCGGTCGTCGCGACCTCGTCGGTCGGAGCCACGTCGGTCGTCGCCACGTCAGCCGTGACCTCGTCCGTCGTCGCGACCACGTCGGTCGCAGCGTCGTCGGCCGGGGCCTCGGCCGTCGCGACCTCTGCCACGGGCTGGGTCAGCTGGACCAGCTCGAGGCTGAGCTCGTCGATGAGCGGGTCCGGGGCGGGCCAGTCGGTCGGCGGGGCCTCGGCCTCGGTCTCGGAGTGGGCGCCGCAGCCGTGGTCGACGCTGACGACGACCCCGTCGTCGGGCGACCACTGGTTGGCGCAGACGCCGAAGACCGTGCCGAGCGACCCCTGCAGCGGCACCAGGAACCCGCAGCTGCCGCACGCGGCGGCGGAGGCGAGCGAGCCGGCGCTCGTCGGACCGTGCGGGCCGCGGTACCAGCGCTCGGCGGCCTCGTCGCGACCCTCCGGCGACAGCACCCGCAYGCGGGCCAGGGCGAGCTCGTCGATGGCGACGTCGTCGAGCTCGGGGTCCCCGGTCGGGGTCCAGCCGGGCTCGAGACGCGGGTCGTCGGCCTTGAAGGGCAGGACGTCGCCGGGGCCGATGTCGCCGGGGCGGATGCGCTCGGACCACGGCAGCCACGCCTGGCCGAGCACCGCGTCGGGACCGGGCAGCAGCTCGGCCTCGCAGACGGTGGCGGTGCGGCCGCGCGGCACGCGGGCGACGGTGACCGTCCACTCCCAGCCGCGGTAGCCGCGGGCGGCGGAGGCGAACCGGTGGGACACCAGCCGCTCGCCCTCGACGACGAGACCGAGGTACTCGCCGACGTCAGAGGGGTCCTCGGCCAGGCCGACCGCGACCTCGCGGGCGAGGTCGACGGCCGATCCGAGGACCGCGTCCTTGGTTGCTGCAGGCATGCTCAGGCCTCGATGTCGTCCGCGACGGCGCGCAGCAGGGCGGCGTACTGCACCCCACGGGCCTTCTCGGGGTAGCGGCCACGACGCAGGTCGTTGCCGACGCGGTCGAGGACCTTGATGAGGTCCTCGATGATGACGGCCATGTCGTCGGCGGGCTTGCGCGCCGCCTTCGCGACAGAGGGCACGGGGTCCAGCAGCTTGACGGACAGCGCCTGGGGGCCGCGACGGCCGTCCGCGACGCCGTAGTCGACCTTGGCGCCGGGCTTGGGCGCGTTGACGCCCTCCGGCAGCGCCGACGCGTGCAGGAAGACCTCGCCGCCGTCGTCGCCGGCGATGAACCCGAAGCCGCGCTCGGTGTCGAACCACTTGACCTTGCCGGTAGGCACGGTGAACCCCGTTCATGAGAAGAAGACGTACTGGCCACCAGGTTACCGGCCGCGGCCCGCGAAAATCCCCGCGGCACCCGCACCCGTCGGGAAGGCTCACCGGCCGACCCGCGTTGTCCTGGTCATGACCGCGACCGCAGACGCACGGTCCCGCCTGGAGGACCTGCGTGCGCAGACCCTGGAGCGCCTGTCCGCGCTGCAGGGCGAGCACCGCGCGGTCGTCGACGCGTCCCGGGACAGCAACGCCGACGACGAGCACGACCCCGAGGGCGCGACGATCGCGTTCGAGCGGGCGCAGGTGGACGCGCTGGCCCGCGACGCGGAGGCGCGGCTGCAGTCGGTCGACGACGCGCTGGCCCGGATCGACGACGGCACGTACGGGACCTGCACCCGTTGCGGCCACCCGATAGCGGCAGGCCGCCTGGAGGCCCGCCCCACAGCAACGACCTGCGTGCCCTGCACACAACCCTGACCCACCCCGGACCGCCCCCGGCCCGCCCTCGGTTCCGCGCCCGGTCCGGGAGGTTGTTAGGGGGCCTCCGTCAGGCGGTCCAGGGCCAGTGCCGCGAGGACCGCCGGGCCGACGGCGAGCGACTCCTCCGCAAAACGGGCCTGCGCGGAATGGTTGTACGCGGCGGTCGCAGGGTCCTCGCCGGGGGGCGTCGCGCCGAGCCCGAAGTACGTGCCGGGCACCTCCTGCAGGACGTAGGAGAAGTCCTCGGCGCCGGACAGCGGTTGCGGGGCGGTCAGGAACGCCTGCTCGCCGAGCATTCCCCGGACCAGGCCGGACAGGCGGTCCACCTCGGCGGGCGTGTTCGAGGTGACCGGGTAGCCGCGCCGGTAGTTCACGGTCGCGGTGAGCCCGTGCGCCGCCGCGATGCCGTCGACCACGCGGGCCAGCCGCTCCGGGACGATCGCGTGCGTCGCCTCGGAGAACGACCGGACGGTCGCCTCCAGCACGGCGGTCGACGGGATGACGTTGTTCGTCGTGCCGGCCTCGATCTTGCCGACGGTGACGACGACAGGGTCGAACACGTCGAACTGGCGCGTGACCATGGCCTGCAGCGCGAGGACGATCTCCGCGGCGACCGGTACCGGGTCGGCGGCGAGGTGCGGCATGGACCCGTGGCCGCCGCGGCCGTGCACGGTGACGACGACGGAGTCGGCGGCGGCCAGCATGGTGCCGGCCTTCGACGCGACGAGACCGGTGGGCAGCACGGACGACATCACGTGCAGCCCGTACGCGGCGACGACGCGGGAGCCCGCCGCGTCGAGGACGCCCTCCTCGATCATCAGGCGCGCCCCGTGGTCACCCTCCTCGCCGGGCTGGAACATGAGGACGACGTCGCCGGCGAGCTGGTCGCGACGGTCCGCCAGCAGCCGCGCGGCGCCGACGAGCCCGGCGACGTGCAGGTCGTGGCCGCACGCGTGCATGACGCCGTCGCGCTCGGACGTGAACGGCTCGCCCGAGTCCTCCGTGACGGGGAGGGCGTCCATGTCCCCGCGCAGCAGGACCGCGGGGCCGGGTCGGCCACCGCGCAGCACCGCCACGACCGAGCTCAGCCCGGTGCCGGTGCGGACCTCCAGGTCGAGCGGCGCGAGCGCGTCGAGCACGAGCTGCTGGGTGGCCGGCAGGTGCAGACCGATCTCCGGGGTGCGGTGCAGGGCGCGGCGCAGCTCGACCAACGAGGGCAGCTGCGCGGCGGCATCGGACCGCAGGGCGGCGAGGGTGTCGGGCGAGAGGGTCACGCGGCTGACCTCCGGGGTGATCGGGGCGGGTGCTCGCGTCGAGCGTGCCAGAGCCGACCTGTTACTGATCGGTAGCCAGCCCCCCGTGCGCGTCCCGCGCCGCGTAGGGTTGTGCGGATGCCCACGTTCACCGGTTACCTGCGCGAACGGAGCGACGACGAGCTCGTCGCGCTCCTGCGCAGCCGACCGGACCTGGCGTCACCGTCGCCCGCGACCCTGTCGTCGCTCGCGGTCCGCGCCACGAGCCGGTCCAGCCTCGAGCGCGCGCTCGCCGGTGTCGACGCGAGCGTGCTGCAGGTCCTGGAGGCGGTCGTCGCGCTCTCGGACCCCGGCCCGGTGACCGCGGCGGACCTGCCCGGAGCGGTCGGCGCGACCGACGAGGCCGGGGTCGAGCTGGTCGAGCGCGCGCTGCGGCTCGCGGTCGTCGGCACCCTCGTCTACCCGGACTCCGACGCCGCCGACGCACCGCTGCTGCCGTCGCCCGGCCTCGCCGAGATCCTGGGGCCCTACCCGGCGGGCCTGGCGTCGGCCGACGCGGGCATCCGCCGCGGCACCCCGCCGGAGCCGGTCGACCTCGACGACCTGCCGGCCCTGCTCGCCACGGCACCCACCGGTGCGCAGCCGGTGCTGGACGCCCTGCTGTGGGGTCCGCCGATCGGCCTCGCACCGTCCAACAACACCGCGGCCGCCGCGGCCGTCGACTGGCTGGTCCGGCGTCAGCTGCTCCTGCCCGGCGACTCGCGCCACGTCGTCCTGCCCCGCGCGGTCGCCCTGGCGCTGCGCGGTGGACGCACCCACCTGGCCCCCGCGTTCCCGCCGCCGCTCCCCGACGACGTCCCGCACCGCAGCCACGCGCTGGTCGCTGCGGAGTCGGCGGCCGCGGGCGAGCGGATCGTGCTCCTCGTCGCCCGGCTGGTCCGCCTCTGGGAGCACACCCCGCCCGGTGTCCTGCGCGGCGGCGGCCTGGGCGTGCGCGAGCTGCGGCGGGTCGCCGCCGCGCTGGAGACGGACGAGGCGGAGGCGGCCTTCGTCATCGAGCTCGCCGGTGCTGCGGCGTTCGTGGCCGACGACGGCGAGGACAGCCCGTCGTTCGCCCCGACGGTCGCGGTCGACGAGTGGGCCGTGCGCGACGTGCCCGACCGCTGGGCGGCCCTGGCCCGGACGTGGCGCTCGACGATCCGCACGCCGTGGCTCGTCGGCAGCCGCGACGACCGCGGCGGGGTGCGCGCGGCGCTGGACCCCGAGCTGCAGCGCACCTGGGCACCGCGACTGCGTCGGGCCGTGCTCGACGTGCTCGCGGAGACCCCGCCGGGGACCGCCCTGGACGCCGCGCACGTCGTCGCGGTGCTGCGCTGGCGGAGCCCGCGGTCCGTGCCACCGCCCGCCGCCGTCCACGCGATGCTCCTCGAGGCCGGCCGCCTCGGCATCCTCGGCGCGGGCGCCCTGTCCGACGCGGGCCGCGCCCTGCTCCTGGAGACCGCGCCGCTGGTCGGCGCCGTCGCCGCGGACCCGGCCGACGCGCTCGCCGCCGCCCTGCCGCCGGCGGTGGACGAGATCCTGCTCCAGGGAGACCTCACGGGCGTCGTCCCCGGGCGCCCCAGCCCCGAGCTGGAGGACCTGCTGGACCGGACCGCCCACATCGAGTCCCGCGGCGGCGCGCTCACGGTCCGGTTCACGCCGGAGTCCGTCCGCCGCGCCCTCGACGTGGGCTCCACCGCCGACGGGCTGCTCGCGGAGCTGGCCGCGCACAGCCGCGCGGGCGTGCCGCAGCCGCTCGAGTACCTGGTGCGCGACGCCGCACGCCGCCACGGTCGGCTGCGCGTCGGGTCGGCCTCGGGCTACGTCCGCGCCGACGACCCGTCGCTGCTGGCGGGGCTGGTCGAGGACCCGCGGCTCGCGGCGCTCGGTCTGATCCGGCTCGCGCCGACCGTGCTGGCGGCGCAGGCACCGGCACGGGAGCTGGTCGAGGCCCTGCGCACCCACGGCCTCGCGCCCGTCGCGGAGGGGCCCGACGGGCAGGTCGTGCACGTGGTGTCGTCGATCCGGCGGGTCGGCCGTCGCGCCACCGCGGGTGCCCGGCGCCGGGCGTCCGACGCGACTCCCCCGGGCACGCGGGAGGCCGCCACCGACGACCGGCTGCTCGCGCTGGTGCCGCAGCTGCGGCGGGCGGAGGCGGAGCGCAAGGCCGACGAGGCCGAGCGGGTGCCGGGCACGATCCTGCCGCCGCCGACGCGTCGTGCCCCGGCCGCGGCGAGCGCGCCGGCGCCGAGCGCGGGAACAGCCGACCCCGTCGACGCGTTGGTGCTCCTGCGTGAGGCGGCGGCCGAGAAGGCCGAGGTGTGGGTCGAGCTGGTCGGCTCGCACGGCGTCCCGCAGCGGCGGCTGCTGCGACCCCTGCGGGTCGAGGGTGGCCGGTTGCGGGCCATCGACACCGCTCGGGAGTCCGAGCTGACCGTGGCGGTGCACCGGATCGCCACCGTCACCCGTGCGACACCGTCAGACGAGCATCAGGAGACTTCGTGACCAACGGCCCCCTCATCGTGCAGAGCGACAAGACGCTCCTGCTCGAGGTCGACCATGACCAGGCGGAGGCCTGCCGTCGCGCGATCGCCCCGTTCGCGGAGCTGGAGCGCGCCCCGGAGCACGTGCACACGTACCGGCTGACGCCGCTCGGCCTGTGGAACGCGCGCGCCGCGGGTCACGACGCCGAGCAGGTGGTCGACGTCCTGCTCGAGTACTCGCGCTACCCCGTGCCGCACGCCCTGCTGGTCGACGTCGCCGACACGATGTCCCGCTACGGCCGCCTGCAGCTCATCCAGGACCCGGTGCACGGCCTGATCCTGCACGCGCTGGACCCGGCGGTGCTGGTCGAGGTGGTCCGCTCCAAGCGCACCGCCGGCCTGCTCGGCGCGCGCATCGACGCGACCGACGTCATCGTCCACCCGTCCGAGCGCGGCCACCTCAAGCAGGTGCTGCTCAAGCTGGGCTGGCCCGCGGAGGACCTCGCCGGGTACGTCAACGGCGAGGCGCACCAGATCGACCTGCTCGAGGACGGCTGGGCGCTGCGCCCGTACCAGCAGCAGGCCGTCGACGGCTTCTTCCACGGCGGCTCCGGCGTCGTGGTCCTGCCCTGTGGCGCCGGCAAGACGCTGGTCGGTGCGGGGGCGATGGCGCGCTCGTCGACGACGACCCTGATCCTGGTGACCAACACCGTCAGCGCCCGGCAGTGGCGCGACGAGCTGGTCAAGCGCACGTCGCTCACCGAGGACGAGATCGGCGAGTACTCCGGTGCGCGCAAGGAGATCCGACCGGTCACCATCGCGACCTACCAGGTGCTGACGACCAAGCGGAAGGGCGTCTACACGCACCTCGAGCTGCTCGACGCGCGCGACTGGGGCCTCGTGGTCTACGACGAGGTCCACCTGCTCCCGGCGCCGATCTTCCGCATGACCGCGGACCTGCAGGCGCGGCGACGGCTCGGCCTGACCGCGACCCTGGTGCGCGAGGACGGCCGCGAGGACGAGGTGTTCAGCCTCATCGGCCCCAAGCGGTTCGACGCGCCCTGGAAGGACATCGAGGCCCAGGGGTACATCGCGCCGGCGGACTGCGTCGAGGTCCGCCTCACGCTCCCCGACGCCGACCGCATGGCCTACGCGACCGCCGAGCCGGAGGAGCGGTACCGGCTGGCCGCGACCGCTCGCGGGAAGAACCGGGTGGTGGAGCAGCTCGTCGCCAAGCACGAGGGCGACCCGACGCTCGTGATCGGTCAGTACCTGGACCAGCTGCACACGCTCGCGGAGCACCTGGACGCGGACCTCATCACCGGCGAGACGACCGTGCACGAGCGCCAGCGGCTGTTCGACGCGTTCCGGTCCGGGGAGATCACCAAGCTCGTCGTCTCCAAGGTCGCCAACTTCTCGATCGACCTGCCCGAGGCGTCCGTCGCCATCCAGGTGTCCGGCTCGTTCGGCTCCCGCCAGGAGGAGGCGCAGCGGCTCGGCCGGATCATGCGCCCCAAGGGTGACGGGCGGACCGCGCACTTCTACACCGTCGTCGCGCGGGACACCGTCGACCAGGACTTCGCCGCCCACCGGCAGCGGTTCCTGGCCGAGCAGGGGTACGCGTACTCGATCGTGGACGCGGAGGACCTGGGGCTCGACCCCGCGGCCGAACCCTCCTGACATGACGAGAGCGCCCGTTCCCTGCGACAGGGGACGGGCGCTCTCGTGCGTGCGTCAGACGGAGACGGCCTCGGGCTCGTCGGCGCTCGCGCGCACGTGGGCCGCGAACGACTCGGCCAGCGCGCGACCGACGGCTACGACCTCGTCCTCGCGGGCGGCGTAGGCGGCCAGCACGGCGTCGGTGTCGACGTCGTCGTGGCTGTCGGCCCAGCCGCGCAGGGTCTCCGCGCCCGCCTCGGGGTGGAACTGCACGCCCCACGCCGAGCCGATGCGGAACGCCTGGTACGGGTACATGGCAGACGAGGCCAGCCAGACCGCGCCGCGGGGCAGGTCGACGACGGCGTCCGCGTGCATGCTCGGCTGGGGGGTGCTGTGGCGGCTGTCCGCGAGCGCGGCGACCGCGCCGACGACGGCGTCGCCGGCGGCCTCGGGGCGCCAGCGCACGTCGACGATCCCGGACTCGCGCCCGGGAGGGGCCGCGATCTGCACGCGTCCACCGCGCGCGGCGGCGAGCAGCTGGGCGCCGAGGCAGATGCCGAGCGTGGGGACGCCCTGGGTGCTCGCGTCGGCGAGCAGCGCGCGCAGCTCCGGCAGCCACGGCGCTCCTGCGTCGTCGTACGTCGACATGTGTCCGCCGAGGACGACGAGGCCGTCGCCGACCTCGCCCGCGACGGGGACGCTCTCACCGGCGAACGCCGCGACGATGCGCAGCTCGACGTCGCCGAGCCACTCGCCGAAGCGGTCGAGGGGGACGTCGGGAGAGCTCTGGATGACGGTGACGACCGGGCGACGGTCGCCGTGCAGGGGGGTGGTCACGCGGAGACGGTACCCCCGCCGGGAGGTCGGTTGACAAGGAACGGCGGACCGATCTGTCACCTTGCAGGTCAGTCGTCCATATTTGCGGCCAGGTGAAATCTGTCACGCGTGCGCGTCACGACGCGTCGCCGTCCGGCATTCATCCAGCGAACTCCCAGTGTCCAGGTGGACACTCGACCCATGTCGACCTCCCACCCGTCCGGCACGCCCGAGGCGCGTCTGCTCGTCGTCGACGACGAGCCGAACATCCGCGAGCTCCTGGCGACCTCCCTGCGCTTCGCCGGCTTCGAGGTCTACGCCGCCGCCGACGGGGGCTCCGCGCTGCGCCTCGCGCGCGAGGTCGAGCCGGACCTCGTGGTGCTCGACGTGATGCTCCCCGACATGGACGGGTTCACCGTCACCCGGCGGCTGCGGGAGAAGGGCCAGCACGTCCCCGTGCTCTTCCTCACCGCGCGCGACGACACCGCCGACAAGGTCCAGGGCCTCACCGTCGGCGGCGACGACTACGTCACCAAGCCGTTCAGCCTCGAAGAGGTGGTGGCCCGGATCCGTGCGGTCCTGCGCAGGACCCGGCCGGGTCTCGACGACGACAGCAGCGTGCTGCGGTACGCCGACCTGGAGCTCGACGAGGACTCCCACGAGGTCGTCCGCGCCGGTCACCCCGTCGACCTGTCCCCCACCGAGTTCAAGCTCCTGCGCTACCTCATGCTCAACCCCGGCCGCGTGCTGTCGAAGTCGCAGATCCTCGACCACGTCTGGCAGTACGACTGGGGCGGCGACGCGAACATCGTCGAGTCCTACATCTCCTACCTCCGGCGCAAGATCGACCACCTCGACGACCCCGACGGCCGGCGCCTGCCCCCGCTCATCCACACCAAGCGCGGGGTGGGCTACCTGCTGCGCGAGTCGTCGTGACGGCTGAGGTCACCGTCGAGGAGGACCAGCCCGCCCCCCGCCGCGTCGGTGCGCTCCGCGGCTGGTGGGCGGGCACGACGCTCGTCTCCCGGCTCGTCGGCATCGTCACGGTGCTGCTGGCCGTCGGCCTCGTGCTGGCGGGGGCGATCAGCGCCGCGCTGCTCTGGGGCACGCTCGTCGGGCAGGTCGACACCAAGCTCCAGACCGAGGGCTCGGAGCTGGCCGAGAGCACGGTGAACTCCCTCAGCCGCGGCTTCGGCAGCAGCATGACGCCGAGCGACTACTACGTGCGTCTCGAGGTCGGCTCCGTCGACCAGGAGACCATCTCCCCGTCCGCGGCCGACCGGTACGGCACCCCCACGGTCCCCGACCTGACCACCGCGCAGCTCGAGGCCAGCGAGGGCGAGCCGTTCACGGTCGACTCCACGCGCCCCGGCTCCACCTGGCGGGCCGTCGCCTACCCGATCTACACCGGGGACGGCACGCCGGCCGGCTCGATCGTCGTGGCCCTCCCTCTGGGAGACATCGAGCGCACCGTCCGGCACATGAGCCTCGTCCTGCTCCTCAGCGGCCTGGGCATCGTGCTCCTCGGCGCCGCCGCCGGCACCTGGGCGGTCCGCCGGTCCCTGAAGCCGCTGCGCGAGATCGAGACCACCGCCGCCGCGATCGCCGACGGCGACCTGTCCCAGCGCGTGCCCGCCGCGTCCGAGCACACCGAGGTCGGCCGGCTGTCCGCCGCGCTGAACGGGATGCTCGCGCAGATCGAGCAGGCGTTCGGCGCGCAGACCGCGTCCGAGGCCCGCATGCGCCGGTTCGTCGCCGACGCCTCGCACGAGCTGCGCACCCCGCTGGCCACCATCCGCGGCTACGGCGAGCTGTACCGGATGGGGGCGCTCACCACGACCGACCAGGTCGACGACACGATGCGCCGCATCGAGCAGTCCGCCACCCGCATGGGCGCGCTCGTCGAGGACCTGCTCGCGCTGGCGCGGCTCGACGAGGGCCGTCCGATGAGCACCGCTCCCGTCGACCTCACCGTGCTCGCCGCCGACGCGGTCAGCGACCTGCACGCCCTCGACCCGTCCCGTGCCACCCGGCTGGTCCCCCTCGTGGACGGCGTCCCGTCCGGCCCGTGCATCGTCGTCGGCCAGGAGTCGCGACTGCGTCAGGTGCTGGCGAACCTCGTCGGGAACGCCGTCCAGCACACGCCGCCCGGCACCCCCGTCGAGATCGCCGTCGGGTACCTGCCCTCCGGCGAGGGGGCGATCGAGGTGCGCGACCACGGTCCCGGGATCGACCCGGAGCACGCCGCGCGGGTGTTCGAGCGGTTCTACCGGGTCGACGCCAGCCGCGGACGCGACTCCGGTGGCGCCGGCCTGGGCATGGCGATCGTCGCCGCGATCGTCGACGCGCACGACGGCACGGTGCGTCTCGCGCAGACACCCGGGGGCGGGACGACCGTCCAGATCGCACTCCCCGTTCCGGCCCACGACCCTCAGGCCTGAGGGCTACCATGGCGGGTTCCTGCCGTCGGAGTAAGGCTGATCCATGGGCGTCCATGACGCACCGCAGTGGTTGTTGTCCGCGTTCGTGCGCAGCGCAGTCGGGGCCGGTGCCACCGCCCCGACCGAGCAGATCCGCGACGCCGGTCAGGCGCTCGTGGACCGCTGGGGCTCGCCCGGGCGCTCGTTCCACAACCTGAAGCACCTGGTCGACGTGCTCATCCGCGTCGACGAGCTGGTCGAGGAGACCCACCAGCCCGACGTCGTGCGGCTCGCGGCCTGGTACCACGGCGCGATCTTCGACGCCGCCGACCGCAAGGCCTACGCCAACCGCGGCGGCGAGGACGAGATCGCCAGCGCACGCCTCGCCTTCGACGAGCTGATCGCGCTCGGCGTCCCCGAGGCCCGCGCCCAGCGCGTCCACGACCTCGTCGTCGCCCTCGTCCGGCACGCCCCGAACCCCTCGGACTTCGACTGCGCGGTGCTGTGCGACGCCGACCTCGCGATGCTCGCCACCGAGCCGCAGAAGTACAAGGCGTACGTGCAGGACATCCGCACCGAGTACGCGCACCTGCCGCTCGAGGACTACGTGCGCGCACGCGTCCGCATCATCCACAAGCTCCTCGCCCGGCCGTCGCTCTTCGTCAGCCCGCTCGGGTCGGCGTGGGAGGAGCCCGCGCGGCAGAACCTGTCGGGCGAGCTGCAGCGGCTGGAGAAGGAGCTGCGCGGCATCGACGCGGCCGCCGCCGAGGCCGCCGCGACGAACACCTCACGCGGGAACGCCGACGAGGGGTCGAACGCCGCCCGCACCTGACGGTTCCGGGCCGCCGTCAGGCCGCGTCGAGCAGGTGACGGGACGGCACGTAGTCGATCTTCCAGTCGGTGTAGACGCCGAGCCGACCGTCCGCGTGACAGCGCAGGGCGACGCTCACCCACCTGACCTCGCCGTCGTCCAGGAGCGAGTAGCCGACCGCGACGTCGAACAGGTCCCCGCCGCACGGACAGGTCGCCTCACCGAACTCGCAGTCCTCGACGTGGTCCGCGGTGTCGAGCATGTCGACCTCGTCCCCGCAGCCCGGGCAGGCGCGCGCCGCTGCGCCCTCGTCGTCGTCGACGAGCACGTGGAACCCGAGCGCCTCACCRCACGACCCGCACACGGGGTGGACCGTGACCGAGACCGGGTAGCCGCCCGCCGCGTACTCGCCGAGATAGGTGTCCAGATCAGCGGCCTCGGTACCCCGCCAGACCGCCCCTCGTCGCCTGATCGTCACGCGCGCACCGTAGCGGACCCCGAGCCGCCCACAGCCTTCCGACGCGTGCCGGCCGTCCACCGCGCGACCGTCCGGTGGTCGCGCCCACCGCCGCTCCCCCTAGCGTCCTCGGACATCAGCCGGGACCACCCGGCCCCAGCGACGGAGGTCCCATGAGCAGGTACGAGGTCGACAGTGCGCAGGTCGCGGCGGCGGCGGCGAGCGTGCAGGCGCGCGCCGGCACGATCCGCAGCGAGGTCGCGGCGATGCACCGGCAGCTCGCCGAGCTGCAGGGATCGTGGCGCGGCGCGGCCGCCACGGCGTTCACCGGGGTGCTCGCCGACTGGACCGCCACCGAGACCCGGCTCGACGCGTCGCTCGGGCAGATCGTCGCGGCCATGCAGTCGGCCGCTCAGACGTACGCCGAGGCCGAGACACAGGCCTCCCGCCTGTTCACCGTGTAGCCGGGCGTCGGCGTGCCTACGCTCGGGCGGTGACCGTGCTCGTGGACCCCCCGATGTGGCCGAACCACGGCATGCTCTGGGGGCACCTAATCAGCGACTCCTCGCTGGAGGAGCTGCACGCGTTCGCCGCCCGGGCGGGGATCCCGGAGCGCGGGTTCGACCGGGACCACTACGACGTGCCGGACCAGCGGATCGAGGAGCTGGTCGCGCTCGGCGCGGAGCTGGTGAGCGCCAAGGAGCTGATCCGCCGGCTGCGGGCCTCAGGACTGCGGGTGCCTGCGCGGGACCGCGTGCGGCGCCGGTAGGCGCGCGGGTCCGGCCCGCCGCCGCTCTCGTCCCGGGCTCGTGACGGCGCCGACCCGCAGGTCGTGCCGTCACGGAGGTGGGAGGCACGCCCTAGGTGCGCTGCGCGATCTCTTCAGCCACCCGGGCGGAGCTCTTGACGCCACGGATCATGTAGCGGCGCCACAGGGGTGCGACGACGTAGCGCACCACGACGTGCCTGCGCGGGAGCGGTGCGAACTCGTACGTCCACCGGATCACCGTGCCATCGCCGTCGGGTGTGAACGTCCACTCGCCGCGGACACCGGAGACCAGGTGCCTGACGGCGTTGGTGAACCCTGTGAGCTCGTACGCGAACGAGTGCGGCGCGGTGCACTCGGTGAGCTGTTCGCTCGCCGTGCTGCCGTCGCTGAGGGCGGGGCTGCGGGACTGACCCGCCGCGTCCCACGCGCCGGTCTGGTTGCTCACTCCGCGCACCGCGGGAAAGGGACCCCACCCGGTGAACACGAGTGAGAGGTCGATCGGCAGGATGATGCGAAAGGCGTCGTCGGGGGACAGTGCCGTGCGCGTCTGGACGGTGACGGGCACCGTGACGGCCGCGCTGCCGATGAGCGGCGTCGCCGTCACCACCGAGCCATGGCGATCCGGTCGACGACGTGTCCGGTGCAGGCGACGTCCCGTCTCGCCTCGTCGTACCCGTGGGCGCCAGTGGGGAGCGTGATCATGGCTCGAGTCTGGTGGAAACCACAGGCCGACGTCTCAGGGCACGACACCCAGTCGTGCCCGTCGGGCTGTCCGACCCGGTACTCAGAGCCCCTGCCGCAACGCCGCCACCCAGCCGCCCGTCGAGGTGATGTCGGCCCCCGCGGCCCCCGACTCGGCCGTGCAGCCGAAGCCGACCACCCAGGTGCCGTCGGCGAGCTCCACCTGGCCCAGCGACATCGGGGCGGGCAGGTCGGCGAGCAACCGGCCGAGCGCACCGGGCGAGAGCCGCCAGACCTCGCCGGCGATCGGAGCGCCCCCACCCGGGCCGACGCGCACCAGCCCTGGCTTGCGGGGCTGGGTGTCGAGCGCGACCAGGCGGTACGCGTCGGACGTCCGGACCTCGCGGAGGAACCGTGCACCGAGCTCGTCGAGCTGGCCGTTGAGCGGCTGCCCGCGCAGGTGGGCGCCGACGACGAGGACGTCGACTCCCGCCTCGACGAGCAGGAGGTCGGAGTCGGCCGGCTCGTCGGCGTGCACGGTCGTTGCGTCGGGCTGCGCCCGGAGCAGGCGGGCTGCGAGGTCGAGGGCCAGCTGGTCGTCGAACGCGCGGGACAGGACGGTGATCCCGAACGGGCCGCCGTCGGCCTCCCCGGCGGGGACCGCGACGGCCGCCATGTCGAGGAGGTTCACGAAGTTCGTGTAGGTGCCCAGCCGGCGGTTGATCGCCACCGGGTCGGCCTGGACGGCGGAGATCGTCGGGTGCTCGGTGGTGGTCGGCAACAGGAGCAGGTCGCAGCCGTCCAGGACCGCGGCAGCCTCGACCTTGGCGACCGCCAGCCGTGCGCGGTCGGCGACGTACTCGTGGGCGGTGGTGTCGCGACCCGCGAGGATGATCGAGCGGACCGTGGGGTCGGCGTCGGCGGCTCCGGCGAGGAACGCGCCGACGGCCTCGTACCGCTCGGCGACGATCGCGCCGTCGTAGAGCAGCCGCGCAGCGTCGAGCATGCCGGAGATGTCGACCGTCCTGACCTGCGCACCCGTCGCACGGACGGCCTGCACCGCGGTGTCGAACGCCGTGCGCCACCCGGGCGAGAGCAGCCCGAGGTCCTCGTCACGTGGCACCGCGACGACGGGGACGGACCGCAGCCCGACGCGCACGTCGACGGGCCAGGACCGGCCGGCGGGGTCCGTCGGGTCGGCGCCGATCATCGTGCGGGTGGCGGCGACCCCGAGGTCGAGGTCGCGCGTGAAGGTCGTGACGACGTCGTAGTTGCGGCAGGCGGGGACGACGCCGGTGGTCGGGACGAGGCCGAGGGTCGTCTTGATGCCGACGAGCGCCCCGAACGCCGCCGGGACGCGACCGGAGCCGGCCGTGTCGGTGCCGATGCCGATGTCCGCGATGCCGAGGGCGACGGCGACCGCCGACCCGGAGCTGGACCCGCCGGAGACACGCTCCGGGAGCGTGGCGTGCCGGACCGCGCCGAACGGGCTGCGGACGCCGACGAGCCCTGTGGCGAACTGGTCGAGGTTGGTCTTGCCGAGGACCACGGCCCCGGCGTCGACCAGCGCCTGGACAGCCGGCGCGCTGACCGGAGCCGGCCCGGGTCGGCCCGCGGGGTCGGTGGCGAACGACGGGCACGCGGCCGTCGTCGGCAGCCCGGCGACGTCGACGTTGTCCTTCACGGCGAGGGTCAGCCCTGCCAACGGGAGCACCGCCCCGGCGGCGAGCCGGGCGTCGACCTCCCGGGCGGCGGCGATCGCCGAGGCCTCGGGCAGGAGGGTGATCCAGACCTCGGGTCGGTCGACCTCGGCGATCCGGGCGTAGGCGCGACTCACGCGGGTCTCCGCGACACCGACGGAGGTGGGCGACGAGGCACTCACCGGAGCACCGGCCACCAGGTCGTCACCCGCGTCGGGCATCGTCGGGATCATCGCCTCACCGGTCACGCCGTCCTTGCTCGTCACGTCGCTCATCGTCGCCCGGTTCACGCGCCCACCGCCAGGATCGCCAGCGGCGCGCCGGGTGCGACGTGCTGCCCCGGTTCGACGAGGACCTTCAGGACGGTGCCGTCGGCCGGCGCGGTGACGCCGAGCTCGAGCTTCATGGCCTCGAGCGCGATCAGCAGGTCACCCTCCCGGACCTGCTCGCCGGCCTGCGCCTCGATCCGCCAGACGCTCCCGACCATCGGCGCCTCGACCAGGATGCAGCCGTCGAGCAGCTCGATCTCGCCCGGACCGGAGCCCAGGTCGCCCGCGTGTGCGGGTTCCGCCTMGTCGGCGGAGTCGAGCTCGCCCGCGAGCGCCCAGGCGGCGCGCTCGTCGGCGAAGGCGGCGGCCTGCCGGTACTGGAACTCGGCGATGTCGTCGGCGTGCTCGGCCAGCATGTCGAGGTGCTCGCGGTAGGAGAACGTGCCGTGCTCGACCTCGACGTCCAGGCGTCCGGACGCGAAGGCGTCGCGCTGGGCGAGCAGCTCGTCGGCGGAGACGGGGCGCCAGACGACGCGGTCGAAGAACCGGAGCAGCCAGGGCTTGCCGGGTTCGAACACCCCGCGCTGCCGGTGCCCGGACCAGATGGGCACGGTGCGGCCGACCAGCTGGTAGCCGCCGGGCGAGTCCATGCCGTAGACGCACAGGTACTGGCCGCCGAGGCCGACGGTGTCCGCGGCGGTCCAGGTGCGGGCCGGATTGTACTTGGTGGTCATCAGCCGGTGCCGGGGGTCGAGCGGGACGGCCAGCGGGGCGCCGAGGTAGACGTCGCCGAGGCCGAGCACCAGGTACTCGGCGGCCATCATCGTGTCGAACACGTCGTCGGTGGACGGCAGGCCGTTGATGCGTCGGACGAACTCGATGTTCGACGGCAGCCAGGGCGCGTCCGGGCGGACCCCGGCCTGGTAGCGCGCGACGGCCTCGGCGATCACGGGGTCGTCGAACGAGAGCGGCAGGTGGATACGTCGGCTCGGCACCACGAGGTCCTCGGTGGCGGGCAACGACGCCTCCAGGCCCACCAGCACGTCGACGAGCGCGCGCACGGAGATGACCGCCGGGTCGACGTGCACGTGCAGGCTGCGGACACCGGGCGTGATGTCGATGACGCCGCGGGTGCCCTTCAGCGCCTCACCCAGGGCGTGCACCCGCATCCGCAGTCCGAGATCGAGCACCATCGGGCCGTACTCGACGAGCACGTTGTCGTCGCCGCCGCGCAGGTAGACGACGTCGGGCGTGCCGGCGACCCGGGCGAGCACGCCGTCGTCGCCGTCGGGGCCGGTGAGCACGTCCGGGCCGAGGTGCGACGACGCGCGCAGGGCGTCGTCGGTGCGCAGGGCGTCGGCGGTCGCGTCGGGCACCGGCACCAGCCGCACGGTGTCACCGGGGCGGATCTGGCCCATCTTCCAGCGGTGGCCGACGACGACGGTCAGCGGGCAGGCGAACCCGCCGAGGCTCGGACCGTCGGGGCCGAGCAGGATCGGGGTGTCGCCGGAGACGTTGAGCGCGCCGACGGAGTACGGGTTGTCGTGCAGGTTCGACGGGTGCAGCCCCGCCTCGCCGCCGTCCGGCCGGGCCCACTGCGGCTTCGGTCCGGTCAGCCGGATGCCGGTGCGGTTGGCGTGCGTCTGCACCTGCCACGTCGCGGCGTAGAACATCTCCATGTCCGCGGGCGTGAAGTACGACGGCGCCGGCTGCGGTCCCTCCTGGACCGCGACCTCCCACTCGTGGACCAGCTGCGGGCGCACGTCCTCGGGCACCGCGACCGGCGGCGGGCCGAGCGGGACGCCGGGCACCAGGGTGTCGCCGACGACGAGCGCGCGGCCGGTGTACCCGCCGAAGCCACCCATCGAGAAGGTCGACGCCGACCCGAGGTAGAGCGGGACGTCCAGTCCGCCGCGCAGCAGGACGTAGGTGCGCAGCCCGGCGTCGTGCGGTGCGCCGACATCGAGGACTCCCCCGGCGGGCACGGTCACGGGCTCCCACTGCGGCACTGCAGCACCGTCGACGGTCACCGGCGCGGGTGCACCCGTCACGCAGACGACCGTCTCGTGGCTGAACCGCAGGCGCGGTCCGGTCAGCGTGCACTCCAGCCCGGGAGCGCCCTCGGCGTTGCCCAGCGCGCGGTTGCCGAGGCGGAACGAGAGGTCGTCCATCGGCCCCGACGGGGAGATGCCGACGTCCCAGAACCCGAGGCGGCCCGGCCAGTCCTGCACGGTCGTCATCACGCCCGGGCGGACGACGTCGATGTAGGGCTCGTCGTCGGTGACGCCCGAGAGCGTCCCGGTGGTGTGCGTCGCGGCGAGCACGTCGGGCAGGGCGACGGCCTCGCGCAGCAGCGGGAGGTTCGTCTGCACCCCGGTGAACCGGGTGGCCGCGAGCGCCCGGCGCGACGCCGCGAACGCCTCGGTGCGGCCCGTCGCGTGCACGATGACCTTGGCGAGCATCGGGTCGTAGTGGCTGGTCACCTGCTGCCCGGTCTCGGCCCACGCGTCGACGCGGACGCTCGGGTCCTCGGGGTAGACGACCTCGGTGAGCAGCCCCGCGCTGGGCTGGTAGTCCTTGCGGGGGTCCTCGGCGTACACGCGCACCTCGACGGCGTGCCCCTCGATGGCGGGTCCCTCGTCGGGAACCTCGTCGAGGAACGACGAGTCGCCCTGCGCCAGCTGGAGCATCCAGGCCACCAGGTCGACGCGCGTCACGGCCTCGGTCACGG
The DNA here is from genome assembly GCF_054049655.1 of Cellulomonas sp. P5_C5. Classification (NCBI taxonomy): domain Bacteria; kingdom Bacillati; phylum Actinomycetota; class Actinomycetes; order Micrococcales; family Cellulomonadaceae; genus Cellulomonas; species Cellulomonas sp. P5_C5. The sequence goes on from NZ_JBFULY010000004.1 coordinate 122,669, forward strand.
GGTGCTCGACCTGCAGGCGGGTGTTGACCTCGAGGAACGACGCCTCGCCGCGGTCGACGTCGTACACGTACTCGACCGTGCCGGCCGACCGGTAGGACACCGAGGCGGTGAGCGCCCGGGCGGACTCGTGGAGCATCGCGCGGACGTCGTCGGGAAGCGCGGGAGCCGGGGCCTCCTCGACGACCTTCTGGTTGCGCCGCTGCAACGAGCAGTCGCGGTCGCCCAGGCTCACCACGCGACCGGCACCGTCACCGAACACCTGCACCTCCAGGTGCCGCGCGCGGGACACGAACCGCTCCAGGAACACCCCGGCGCTGCCGAAGCTCGCCGCCGCGAGCCGCTGCACGCGGTCGAACGCCGCCACCAGCTCGTCGGCGTCGGCACACGCCTGCATCCCGATGCCCCCACCGCCGCCGACGGCCTTGACCATGACGGGGTAGCCGACGACGGACGCGGCCGCGAGCGCCTCCTCGACGGACTCCAGCAGCCCGCTGCCGGCCACCAGCGGGACACCCGCCGCCTGGGCCGCCTCGCGCGCCTGGTGCTTGTCGCCGAACACCGACAGGTGCGCGGCCGTCGGCCCGACGAACGCGATGCCCGCCGCCTCGACCTCGCGGGCGAACTGCGCGTTCTCGGACAGGAACCCGTACCCGGGGTGGATGGCGCCGGCGCCGGTCTCCGCCGCCGCGTGCAGCACGAGCTCGGGCCGCAGGTAGCTCTCGCTCGCGGCGGAGGGACCGAGCCGCACGGCGACGTCGGCCAGCCGCACGTGCGGGGCTGCGGCGTCGGCGTCGGAGTACACGGCGACGGTCTTGAGGCCGAGCTCGCGCGCGGTGCGCAGGATGCGGACGGCGATCTCGCCGCGGTTGGCCACGAGCAGGGTGTCGAACACGGCGTCCCCCGGATGCGGTCGTGCGTGGGCCGGGCTCGTCGTCTGGGCCGCCCGGCGCGGGATGTATACACCCCGGTATCCGGCACGCTACGGAGGCCGTGTTTCCCACCCCGCGCGCTCGCGTAAACGGTGCGTTACGCCTGCCTGTGCCGCAGCAGTCCCCGCCCAACCCCCGCCCGAGCGCCCCCGTCGGACAGGACCCAGCGTCCGAACGTCCCGACGACCGAATCTGCGGACGTCGCCACCGACGGGTGCATGCGTCCGAGGAAGAGGTCGCCCCGGCAACCAGATGCTCGGACGCTGCGGATCACCTCACCAGGACGTCCGACGAAGTGGTCGCCCAGGCAACCAGATGCTCGGACGCTGCGGGATGGGGCTAGTCAGCCTGCGAGCGCCATGCGGGTCATCGACTGCGTCGCGCGCTCCATGACGACCTCGAGCGACTCCCCCACGTGCTTGTGCAGCGCGGTCAGGGCCGACGGCAGCTCCCGCGCGAGCACGAGGGTGAGGATCTCGAGGTGCTCGTCGATGGTCGCGGTGATGCGGTCGGTCTCTACGAAGTCGTGCATGCGCACGGCCCGGATCTTCTGGTTCACGGTGACCAGGGCGCCGGTGAGCTGGGTGTTCCCCGACGACCGCGACAGCACCTGGTGGAACCCCTCGTCGAACAGCACGAAGCTGGCGTCGGGCTCGGGCGGGGCGTCGCGGAGCTCTGCCCACTTCTCCTGCTCCGTGCGCAGGAGCTCCTCGTCGTGCCGGACCTGCGGGTTCTCGATGGCCCGCGCGATACCGCGCAGCTCGAGGGTGATCCGCAGCTCGTAGAGGTTGCGCAGGTCCTCCAGGCTCGGCACGACGACGGCGTACCCGAAGTCGGTCCGCTCCACGAGCCCGTCGGACAGCAGCCGGGACAGGGCCTCCCGGACGGGGGTGCGGGACACGTCGAAGAGCTTGCCCAGCTTGGGCTCCGTGAGCCGTTCCCGCGGGGAGATGCGTCCGTTGAGGATCTCGTCGCGCAGCTGCTGATAGACCACGTCACGCAGCGATCGCGGATCCTCGGACAGCCCGGTCGTCCCACCCGTGCTCATGGTCACGAAGCGTAGACCTCCCACGTCATAGGGCCATCGCGGCGCGCACGTCGGCCTCCTGGTCTGCGCCACCAGCGCCCGACTGCGTCACCCGCCCGGACTCGAGCACGTAGTACTGCCCGGCCGCGCCGAGCGCGAACMCGACGTGCTGCTCGACCAGCAGCACCGACAGCCCCCCGGCGCTGAGCGTGCCGATGGCGTCCTCGATCTCCTGGACGACGGACGGCTGGATGCCTTCGGTGGGCTCGTCGAGGATGAGCACCTTCGGCCCGGTCAGCAGGGCACGCGCGATGGCGAGCTGCTGGCGCTGGCCGCCGGACAGGAGCCCGGCGCGCCGGCCGAGCAGGTCACGCAGGGCAGGGAACAGGTCGAGCGCGTCGGCTATCCGCGAGGCACCCGCGGACCCGGCACCGTCGGCCACGAGCTGGAGGTTCTCCCGCGCGGTGAGCTGCCCGAACGACTGCTGGCCCTGGGGGACGTAGGCCAGCCCCCGGCGCACGCGCTGGTGCGGCCGGAGCTTCGACACGTCCTCACCGAACAGGGTCACCCGTCCGCTGCGCACCGGAAGCAGCCCGACGGCCGCGCGCAGCAGGGTCGTCTTGCCGGCACCGTTGTGGCCCATGATCGCGGTCACGCCGCCGTCGGCCACCTCGATGTCGACCCCGTGCACCACGGACGTGCGGCCGTAGCCGACGTGGACCCCGGTCAGCTCAAGCATCCGCGTCACCCTTCGTTCCTCGTGCACCCGCGCCGCGGCCCAGATACACCTCGACCACCTTCGGGTCCGCCTGCACCTGCGCGACCGTCCCCTCGCTGAGCACAGACCCCTGGTGGAGCACGGTCACCGACKAGGCGAAGCTGCGCAGGAACTCCATGTCGTGCTCGACGACGACCACCGTGCGCTGCGCGCCGATCCGCTGGAGCAGCTGCCCGGTCTCCTCCCGCTCGGCCTGGCTCATGCCCGCCACAGGCTCGTCGAGCAGCAGGAGCCGCGCGTCCTGCACCAGCAGCATCCCGATCTCCAGCCACTGCTTCTGCCCGTGCGCCAGGACGCCGGCCAGCGAGTCGCGCGCGTGCGTCAGGCCGACGGTCTCCAGCGCGGCCTCGACCGCGTCCGGGATCCCGTTCCGCCGCCGCAGCATGACGCGGGCCTTCCGACGGGAGCCAGCCGCGATGTCGAGGTTCTGCAGCACGGTCAGCTCGTCGAACACGCTGGCCGTCTGGAACGTCCGACCGACCCCGGCGCGGGCCACCTTGTGCGACGGCTTGCCCACCAGCTCGACCCCACCGAACCGGATCGAGCCGGTGGCCGGCGCCAGCCCCGTGATGGCGTCGACGATCGTGGTCTTGCCGGCGCCGTTGGGTCCGATGAGGAACCGCAGGTCGCCCTGCGTCACGGTCAGGTCGACGCCCGCCACGGCGACGAACCCGTCGAACACCACGCGCAGGTCCCGGATCTCCAGGTAGTCGTGCTTGAACCGGGCGTCGTCGGCGGCGATCACCTGCTCGAGCGCGTCGGGGTCCAGCGACCCCTCGCCGATCAGGGGGGCGGCGGTCGTGGGCATCTCGTCGCTCATGAGGGTGTCCCGGTGGGTTCGAGGGCGGCGGGTTCKGGGACCGGAACAGGGTCCGGTTCCTTCTTCCGGCGACGGAACAGACGACCGACCGTCGCCAGCCCGTTGGGCAGGAACGCGACGACGAGGATGAACAGCGCGCCCTGGAAGTAGATCCAGAACGACGGGAACGACTCCGAGAGCGAGGTCTCCGCCCAGGACACCCCGATCGCGCCGAGCACCGGCCCGAGGAGGGTGGCCCGGCCGCCGATCGCGACACCGACCAGGAACCCGATGGACGGCACCACGCCGACGTCGGCCGGGGAGATGATCCCGACGATGGGGGTGAACAGGGCGCCGCCGATGGCCGCGAAGCACGCCGCGATCGCGTACGCGACGGTCTTGACGATCGCGGGGTCGTAGCCGAGGAACCGGACGCGGTTCTCCTGGTCGCGCACGGCCACGAGCAGCTCGCCGTAGCGGGAGTTCATGACCAGCCGCACGATCGCGACCATGGCCAGCAGCACGCCCGCGGCGATGAAGTAGAGCATCCGCTTGTTCACCGGGTCCGACAGCGTGAACCCGAAGAACGACTGGAACCCGTTGAGCCCGTTGGTCCCGCCGGTGACCTTCTGCTGGCCGACGAGCAGGATGGCGAACGCCGCCGCGAGCGCCTGCGACAGGATCGCGAAGTAGGCGCCCCGGACCCGCCGCTTGAACACCGCGAGCCCGAGCAGGGTGGCGACGAGGGCGGGCAGGACGAGGATCGCCAGGATGGTGACGACGGGGTCCCGGAACGGCTCCCACCAGGCGGGCACCGTGCCGTCGCCGTAGAGCAGCATGAAGTCGGGAACCCCGCCGGGGCCGGCGTCGGACAGCTTGAGGTGCATCGCCATGAGGTAGCCGCCGAGGCCGAAGAACACGCCCTGGCCGAGCACGAGCATCCCGCCGCGCCCCCAGGCCAGGCCGATGCCGACCGCGACCATGGCGAGGCAGCAGAACTTGGCCAGCAGGTTGAGCCGGAAGTCCGACAGGAGCGCGGGGGCGACCCCGAAGAGCAGTGCGGCGGCGATCGCGAGGCCGCCCCAGAGGCGGACCCGCCGACTCGTCAAGAGGCCGCTCATGCGAGGCTCCGCGTGCGCACCGAGACGAGGCCCTGAGGTCTGACCTGCAGGAACGCGACGATGACGACAAACAGCAGGACCTTGGCGATGCTGGCCGTCGTCGAGTACTCGAAGCCCGCCTGGAGCAGCCCGAGCGCGAACGCCGCGATCACCGCGCCCTTGAGCTGCCCGATGCCGCCGACGACCACGACGAGGAACGCGTCGACGATGTAGTTGGTGCCCAGCGTCGGACCGACCGACCCGAGCAGGGTGAGCGCGACGCCCGCGACCCCGGCCACGCCGGAGCCGACGAAGAACGTCAGCCGGTCGGTGGCGCGCGTCGAGATGCCCGACGTCTCGGCCAGGTCCCGGTTCTGCACGGTGGCCCGGATGCGCCGGCCGAGCGGGCTGAGCTTGAGCACGAGGGACAGCGCCAGCACGCACAGCAGCGCGAGCGCGAGGATGAACAGCCGCGTCTTGGGGATCCCGACGCCGAGGATGTCGACCGCGCCGGACAGCCAGGCGGGTGCGCGGACGTCCACGTTGGGGGCGCCGAACACGTCGCGCGCCAGCTGCTGGAGCACGAGGGCGACGCCGAACGTGACCAGGAGCGTGTCCAGCGGCCGCTTGTACATCCGGGAGATGAGCGTGACCTCCAGGAGCAGCCCGAGCAGGCCGCCGACGAGGAACCCGATGACCAGCGAGACCAGCAGGGAGACGCCCGCGTCGGCAATCACGCCCTGCACCACGAACGCGGTGTACGCGCCCGCCATCATGAACTCGCCGTGCGCCATGTTGATGACGCCCATCTGACCGAACGTCAGCGCCAGGCCGAGCGCCGCGAGCAGCAGCACCGACCCCAGGCTGAGGCCCGCGAAGAGCTGTGAGACGAGGGCGTCCATCCGACCCGTCCTTCCTGTGGAGATGGGGGTGACCCGGCGCCCGTGGAGGGGCGCCGGGTCACCTGGAGGTCAGGACAGGCCCTCGGCCCAGTCGTAGCCCTCGAGGAACGGGTCCGGCTCGATGGGACCGTCCGACGACCACTCGGTGTAGATGAGACCGTCGGGGCCGATCTTCCCGATGAGTGCGGTCTTCGCGATGTGGTGGTTGTCGCCGTTCACGGTGACGGTGCCCTCGGGCGCCTCGAACGTGGTGCCGTCGGCCGCCTCCTGGACCGCCGCGACGTCGAACGACTCGGCCTTCTCGACCATCAGCTTCCACAGGTACAGCGACGTGTACGCGGCCTCCATCGGGTCCGACGTCACGCGGTCGTCGCCGAACTTGGCCTTGAACGCCTCGACGAACGTGGTGTTCTCGGGGCTGTCGACCGTCTGGTAGTAGTTCCAGGCGGTGAGCTGGCCGACGATGTTGTCGATGCCGATGCCACCGACCTCTTCCTCGGCGATGGACACCGAGACGACCGGGAGCGTGTCGGCGGCCAGGCCGACGTTCTTGTACTCCTTGAAGAACGCGACGTTCGAGTCACCGTTGAGGGTGTTGAACACCGCGTCCGCGCCGGAGCCCTTGAGCTTGTTCACGATGGTCGCGAAGTCGGTGTGGCCCAGCGGGGCGTACTCCTCGCCGACGATCTCCACGTCGTTGGCGCCGGCCCAGGCGACGATCTCCTTGTTGGCCGTGCGCGGGAAGACGTAGTCGGAGCCGACCAGGAAGATCTTCGACTTGCCCTGCTCCTTGAGGTAGTCCATGCCGGGCAGGATCTGCTGGTTGGTCGTCGCGCCCGTGTAGAAGATGTTCGGCGACGCCTCCAGGCCCTCGTACTGGACCGGGTAGAACAGCAGGGAGTCCTTGGCCTCGAACACGGGGAGCATGGCCTTGCGCGACGAGGACGTCCAGCCGCCGAACACCGCGGCGACGCAGTCGGACGAGATGAGCTTCTCGGCCTTCTCCGCGAAGACCGTCGGCTCGGAGGCGCCGTCCTCGGCGACGATCTCGAGCTGCTTGCCGAGGACCCCGCCGTCGGCGTTGATCTCCTCGGCGGCCAGGTCGAGGGAGTCCCGGACGGTCTGCTCGGAGATGGCCATCGTGCCGGACAGGGAGTTGAGGAACCCGATCTTGACGGTGTCGCCGGAGGTGTCGACGCAGGACGTCGACGACGCGGTGCCGCCGGCCTCGGGATCGTCGGACGTGCGGGCGCCACAGCCCGCCACCCCGAGGGCGACGGCCAGGGCAGCCGCCGGGAGGGCGAGTGCGCGCGTGCTGAATCTGGTCAACGGAGAGGCCTTTCGCTGAAGAGGAGCTCGGGGGCAGTTCCGGACTCGGGCTGGGGCAGCTCACGACACCGCGCTGTGTCCCGCGCTGTATACATCCCTGTGCCCATGGGTGATGAACCTAGGGACGGGGTGTTTCGGGCAGGGACCGGCCCGCGTAAACGGTCTGTTTCGGGTCGGGCTCAGTTCCGTCACAAGTCGAGTCACAGCGCCGGATACTCTCGACAGATGCCGCTGCACCGTCCGCTGGACCAGTCGTCGAAGCTCAAGAACGTGCTCTACGAGATCCGCGGGTCCGCCCTGGACGAGGTCGTCCGCCTCGAGGCCGAGGGCCACACGATCCTGCGGCTGAACACCGGCAACCCCGCCGCGTTCGGGTTCGAGGCCCCCCACCAGATCGTGCGCGACGTCATCGCGGCCATCCCCCACGCGCACGGGTACACCGACTCGCGCGGCATCCTGTCCGCCCGTCGCGCCGTCGTCACCCGGTACGAGACCGAGCCCGGCTTCCCCGAGATCGACGTCGACGACGTCTACCTGGGCAACGGCGTCTCCGAGCTGATCACGATGGTCATGCAGGCACTCCTCGACGAGGGCGACGAGGTGCTCATCCCGTCGCCGGACTACCCGCTGTGGACCGCCATGACGTCCCTGTCCGACGGCGTCCCCGTGCACTACCGCTGCGACGAGACCGCCAGCTGGGAGCCCGACCTGGAGAACATCCGGTCGCTGGTGACCCCTCGGACCAAGGCGATCGTCGTCATCAACCCGAACAACCCGACCGGCGCGGTCTACTCACGCACCGTCCTGGAGGGGATCGCCGCGATCGCCCGCGAGCACAGCCTCCTGGTGCTCTCCGACGAGATCTACGACCGCATCCTGTTCGACGGCGCCGAGCACATCCCCATGGCGTCCGTCGCGCCGGACCTGCTGTGCCTCACGTTCAACGGCCTGTCCAAGACGTACCGCGTGGCCGGCTACCGCTCCGGCTGGATGGTCGTCACCGGCCCCCGCGAGCACGCGACCGGGTTCCTCGAGGGCATCACCCTGCTGGCGTCCACGCGCCTGTGCCCCAACGTCCCCGCCCAGCACGCCGTCCAGGCCGCCCTCGGCGGGATCCAGAGCATCGAGGCCCTGATCGCCCCCGGCGGCCGGCTGCACGAGCAGCGCGACGTCGCCTACCGCGGCCTGACCTCGATCCCCGGCGTCGACTGCGTCCGGCCCGACGGCGCCCTCTACCTGTTCCCGCGCCTCGACCCGGAGGTGCACGAGATCCGCGACGACGCGCGCCTCGTCTACGACCTGCTCGTCAGCGAGCACATCCTGCTGGTCCAGGGCACCGGCTTCCACTGGCCCACCCCGGACCACCTGCGCATCGTCACGCTCCCGGAGGCCCGCGTCCTGGCCGAGGCGATCGAGCGCATGGGCAACTTCCTGTCCAGCTACCGCCAGTAGCTCCATCGCCCGCCGCCGAGAACGTCATTTCTCCGCGAGAACGGCAGTTCAAAGTGCCGTTCTCGCGGGGAAGTGACGTTTTCGGCGCTGCGGTGTTGGGAGGGGGGTGGGGGAGGTTGAGGGTGGAGAGTGGCGCCTGATGCGGGGTCTGCCGGGACGGCGAACGGGCCGGTCACCCGAAGGTGACCGGCCCGCTCAGTAGCTGCTCAGCGCATCAGCTGCGGATCAGAACCCGCCGCCGAAGTCCTCGCCGCCGCCACCGGCCGGCGCGGGGTTGCGCTCCGGCTTGTCGGCCACGACGGCCTCGGTGGTGAGGAAGAGCGCGGCGATGGACGCCGCGTTCTGCAGCGCGGAACGCGTGACCTTCACCGGGTCGTTGACGCCCGCGGCGAGCAGGTCCTCGTACGTGTTGGTCGCGGCGTTGAGGCCGTGACCCACGGGGAGGTTGCGCACCTTCTCGACGACGACGCCACCCTCGAGACCGGCGTTGATCGCGATCTGCTTGAGCGGGGCCTCGATCGCGAGCTTCACGATCTGCGCACCGGTCGCCTCGTCGCCCTCGAGCTTGAGGCCCTCGAACGCCGTCTTGCCGGCCTGGATGAGCGCCACGCCACCACCGGCGACGATGCCCTCCTCGACGGCCGCCTTCGCGTTGCGAACGGCGTCCTCGATGCGGTGCTTGCGCTCCTTGAGCTCGACCTCGGTGGCCGCGCCCGCCTTGATGACGGCGACGCCACCGGCGAGCTTGGCAAGGCGCTCCTGGAGCTTCTCGCGGTCGTAGTCCGAGTCGGAGTTGTCGATCTCGGCGCGGATCTGCGAGACGCGGCCCTGGATCTGGGCGGCGTCGCCGGAGCCCTCGACGATGGTGGTCTCGTCCTTGGTGACGACGATCTTGCGCGCCGTACCGAGGACCTCGAGGCCCACCGTGTCGAGCTTGAGACCGACGGTCTCGGAGACGACCTGGCCACCGGTGAGGATGGCCATGTCCTGCAGCATCGCCTTGCGGCGGTCGCCGAAGCCGGGAGCCTTGACGGCGACCGACTTGAACAGGCCACGGATCTTGTTGACGACGAGCGTGGCCAGGGCCTCGCCCTCGACGTCCTCGGCGACGATGAACAGCGGCTTGCCGGCCTGGATGACCTTCTCCAGGAGGGGCAGCAGGTCCTTGACGTTCGAGATCTTCGACTCGACGAGCAGGACGTACGCGTCCTCGAGGACGGCCTCCTGACGCTCCGGGTCGGTCACGAAGTACGCCGACAGGAAGCCCTTGTCGAAGCGCATGCCCTCGGTGAGCTCGAGCTCGAGGCCCAGCGCGCTGGACTCCTCGACGGTGATGACGCCTTCCTTGCCGACCTTGTCGAGCGCCTCGGCGATCAGGTCGCCGATCGCCTGGTCGCCGGCGGAGATGGCGGCCGTGGCGGCGATCTCCTCCTTGGTCTCGACGTCCTTCGCCTGCGCGAGCAGGGCAGCGGTGACGGCCTCGACGGCCTTCTCGATGCCCTTCTTCAGCGCGATCGGGTTGGCGCCGGCCGCGACGTTGCGCAGGCCCTCGCGCACGAGCGCCTGGGCGAGCACGGTGGCGGTGGTGGTGCCGTCGCCAGCGACGTCGTCCGTCTTCTTGGCGACCTCCTTGACGAGCTCCGCACCGATCTTCTCGAAGGGGTCCTCGAGGTCGATCTCCTTGGCGAYGGASACGCCGTCSTTGGTGATCGTGGGGGCGCCCCACTTCTTGTCCAGGACGACGTTGCGGCCCTTCGGGCCGAGGGTGACCTTGACGGTGTCGGCGAGGATGTTGAGTCCCCGCTCGATGCCGCGGCGGGCCTCCTCGTTGAAGGCAATGATCTTGGCCATGGGGCTGTGATCCTTCACTGGGTTCGGGTCGGCCGAGGGTGCCCGCGACGGACGAGCACGTCACCCGCGGTCTTGTCCCGCGTGCGACGGCCCTCACCGGACGGCCGTGGTGGTTCTGTCACTCTCCACCGGAGAGTGCTAAGTCCAATGGTTAGCACTCGACCCCCGAGAGTGCAAGCAGCGTTCGCCCAGAGCGCGTCCTGACGGGCCCTTCCCGAGCGTGATCCTCGGCACCCGCGTCCGGCCCGTGCGCGTCGCGACTATCGTGCGCGTGTGCACGATCACGACGAGGACGTCGAGAACCGCGGCAGCCACGCCGCGGTTCCGGTCGTGCACGCGCACCGCCCCCGCCACGCCCGCCGCAGCCGCCGTGCGGGCGCCCTCGCCGCCACCGCGCTCGTCGCCGCCGGGACGGTCCTGCTCGTGACGACCGCACCCACCGGGGCGCTCGCCACCGACGCGACCGCCGAGCCGGTCGTGGTCGACGCGCCGCCGGCCCCCGTCTACGCGACCATCCCGCTGTACCTGGAGGGCCTCACCACGATGCCCGGCGGCCGGCGCGTCCCGCTCGCGGTCGGCACCGACGCGACGTTCCTGGCCGGCACCCACGTCGTCGACCCCGCGGCGTCGACCCTCGCGCGCGTCGTCGCGGGGCCGACGACCGGCGAGCGCGGCGCGACCGTGCGGGCGGCCGCCTMCGTCGCGAGCAAGCAGCGGGCGTGGCTCGCCGACGGCACGGTCCCGGGCGTCGGCGGACCGTACGAGGACATGGCGCGGGCCGCGCTGCTCGACCTGCACGCGCTCCAGCTCCCCGACGGCGCGGCCGTGGCGGCCTGGTCGGAGAAGTGGCGGTACGTGTGGCCGCGGGACGCGTCGTTCGTCGCCGTCGCCCTGGCGCGTACCGGGCACGTCGACGACGCGCTGGAGATCCTCGACTTCCTCGACCGCGTCCAGTCGCCCGACGGGTCGTTCCAGGCCCGGTACCTGCCCGACGGCTCCGGCCCGCCCGACGACCGGGGGGTGCAGACCGACGGCACCGGCTGGGCGCTGTGGGCCTCCGGGCTCGTGCTGGCCGAGGTCGACGACGCCGACGAGCGCGCGGACGCGGCCGAGCGGCTCCTGCCCCTGGTGCAGCGATCCGCCCGGCACGCGATCGCGCTGGTCGCGCGCGACGGTCTGCCGCCGGCGTCACCCGACTACTGGGAGGTGCCCGAGGACGCGCTGACCCTCGGCACGGTCGCCCCGCTGGTCGCCGGGCTGCAGCAGGCCGCCGTCGTCCTGGACCTCGCCGGCGACCACGCGCTGGCGCAGTCGGCGTTCGACGCCTCGATCCGCTCCAAGGTCGCCGTCATCCGCGCGTTCGGCGCCACCGGCTTCGCGCGGTACGCGAGCGGGGGCCACGCGGACGCCGCCAGCGCCTTCCTCATGCCGCCGTTCCTGACCACCGCCGTGCCGGGGGTCGAGGACTCGTGGCGGGCGTCGGCGTCGACGATGGCCCGGCCGGCGAACGGGCTCGCGCCGGGCGCCGGGTGGCGCGACGACGGGGTCTCCTGGACGCCGCAGACCTCGCTCTACGCCTGGGTGGCGGCCGAGAACGGCGACGCCGAGCTCGCCGACGGGTGGCTCGCGTTCCTCGACTCCCATCGCACCCCGTCCGGGTCGCTGCCGGAGAAGGTGCTCGCCGACGGCTCCCCCGCCGCCGTGGCGCCGCTCGGCTGGAGCGCGGCGTGCGTGCTGCTCGCGCTCGACGCGCTCGACTCCTGACGCGCCGACGGGCCGCGCACCGGGGGGTGCACGGCCCGTGCGGACCACGGGGTCAGATGCCGCGGACCTGCTCGGCCTGCGGTCCCTTGGTGCCCTGGCCGACCTCGAACTCGACGTCCTGGCCTTCCTCKAGGGACCGGTAACCGTCCGACTGGATGGCGCTGAAGTGCACGAAGAGGTCCTGGCCTCCCCCGACCGGGGTGATGAAGCCGTACCCCTTCTCCGCGTTGAACCACTTGACGATGCCCTGAGCCATGCGCGCTCCTCGACGTCCGGTGCCGAGCGCTCCGCCGGCGCCCGGTGCGCGAGAGCCTAGTGGCGGCGATCCGGCTCCGACCAGGGCCGATACAGGCGGGATCAGGCGTCGGGATCGGTCACGAGCAGGACGGAGATGCCTGCCTGCGGGTCGGCCTGCAGGACGACCTCGGTCAGGCCGAGGGTCTGGGCGACGAGGTCGGCGGTCGGCCGCAGGTCCTCCGACGTGTAGTACACGGTCGAGGTGTCGGCCGTGGGCTCCGCGTTGCCCGTGGTCACCGCGGTGAACCCGGCGGTGGTGAGCTTCTCCGCCTGCGTCGCGGCGAGGCCTCCGACGCCGGCCGCGTTGAGCACCTCGACGGGAGTGGTCAGCACGGGGGTGGGGGCGGCGGGCTCCTCGGTGGCCGGCGTCTCCGGCTCGGCCGGGGCCTCACCCTCGGTCGCGGTGTCCGACGGGGTGTCCTCCTGCGCCTCGGGCGAGTTCGAGGTGCCCGGCAGCGAGGGGAGGTTGCCGTCGCGCGCCGCGAGGTTCACCAGCGTGAACGCGAGCACGGGCAGGAGGGCCAGGACGACCAGGAACTTCCACCACCTGCTCCACACCGAGCGGGGTGCGCGATGCACCCCGCGGGGGACGTCGGGGTTCGACGGGACGTCGAACTCGTCCTCGGGGTAGGGGTACTCCGCCTTGCTCACGCCGGACAGGCTAACGGCTCAGGTCGTGCGCACGGGTCCACCCGGGGCACGACGTGCGCCGTGTCACGTGCGGGGACGTCCAGCATGACCGCCCACCCGGGACGATCAGGCGTCCCCGAGCCGACGGGCCGTGCGTGCGCGCTGCCGGGAGGAACGCATCCGGCGCAGCCGCTTGATGAGCATCGGGTCGTGCGCGAGGGCCGCCGGGTCGTCGATGAGGGCGTTGAGCACCTGGTAGTACCGGGTGGCCGACATGTCGAACAGCTCACGGATGGCCGACTCCTTGGCGCCCGCGTACTTCCACCACTGCCGCTCGAACGCGAGGACCTGCTCGTCGCGCTCGGAGAGGCCGGCGGAGGAGGAGCCGTGGGGCAGCTCGAGCGATCCGAGAGTGATCGTCGCGGCGTCCATGCGTCCTCCTGTGCTCTCGTGGTGCTTCACGCGTCCGGCCTGGGCGGGGTACCGCCGGCGACCTCGGTCATCGTACGACCGTAATGACACGCATGTCATTCCGCCCGGCGCGTCGTCCCCCGTGTGCCGCGGACGGCCCTCGCCAGGGGCCCGCCCGGCCTCCCTTCGGTACTCTCGCCCGCGTGACCGCCGCGCCCCTGGACCAGCTCGTCGCCGCCGACTGGGCCGTCGCGCTCGCCCCCGTCGAGCCGCAGCTGCGCGCCGCGGGGCGGTTCCTGCGCGACGAGGTGGCGGCCGGGCGCGGCTACCTGCCCGCCGGCGACGCGGTCCTGCGGGCGTTCCGTCGACCGCTGGCCGACGTGCGCGTGCTGGTCGTCGGCCAGGACCCCTATCCCACGCCCGGGCACCCGATGGGGCTGTCGTTCTCGGTGCAGCCCGACGTCCGGCCGCTGCCGAGGTCCCTGACCAACATCTTCACCGAGCTGGTCGCCGACGTCGGCGTCGCACCCCCGCGCAACGGCGACCTGTCCCCGTGGGCCGACCAGGGCGTGATGCTGCTGAACAGGGTGCTGACCGTCCGGCCGGGCGCACCGGCGTCGCACCGTCGGCAGGGGTGGGAGGCCGTGACCGACCGCGCGATCGCGGCCCTCGTCGAGCGGGGTGGACCGCTGGTCGCCGTGCTGTGGGGCCGMGACGCGCAGTCGCTCAAGCCGGCCCTCGGGGACGTGCCGACCGTCGAGAGCGTGCACCCGAGCCCGCTGTCCGCCAGCCGCGGCTTCTTCGGCTCCCGGCCCTTCTCGCGCGTGAACGAGCTCCTCGTGGCGCAGGGGGCGCAGCCGGTCGACTGGTCGCTCACGTGAGCGTCGCGAGGCAGGATGTCCCACGTGCCTGATGAGCTGACCCCCCGCTGGACCCGGTACGTCGCCATCGGCGACTCGTTCACCGAGGGCCTCTGGGACGACCCGGACGGCCGCGAGGCCCCGCAGCGTGGCTGGGCGGACCTGCTGGCCGCGCACCTGTCCGCCCGGCGCAGCGCCGCGGGCGAGCAGCCGCTGGAGTACGCGAACCTGGCGATCCGCGGACGGCTGCTGCGCCCGATCCTCGTCGACCAGGTCCCGGCGGCGCTGACCCTGGGGCCRGACCTGGTGAGCCTCGTCGGCGGCGGCAACGACCTGCTACGGCCGGGCGCCGACGTGGACCGGATGGCGCGCAACCTCGAGGCGGCCGTCGTCCGGCTGCGCGAGGAAGGGGTGGACGTGCTGCTCGGTACGGGTGTCGACGCCGCCGACAGCCCGCTGGTGCGCGCGACCCGCAGCCGCGTCGGGATCTACAACTCGCTCATCTGGTCGATCGCCCGCCGGCACGGCGCCTACGTCGTGGACCTGTGGGGCATGCGCTCCCTGCGCGACTGGCGGATGTGGGCCGAGGACCGCATCCACCTGACCACCGACGGGCACGCCCGCGTGGCGCAGGGCGCTCTGGTCGGCCTCGGCCTGACCCCCGACGACGCCGACTGGGACGACCCGCTCACCCCGCTGCCGCCCACGCCCCGGATGCAGAAGGCCCGCGAGGACGCCGCCTGGGTCCGCGAGCACGTGTACCCGTGGGCGACGCGGCGGCTGCGAGGGAGGTCATCCGGCGACGACCGCGTCCCCAAGCGACCCGAGCTGTCGCCGGTCGAGTAGAACAGCGACGACCGCGTCCCCAAGCGCCCCGAGCTGTCGCCGGTCGAGTGACGGCTGCTCAGGGGCAGTTGAGCAGCATCGTCGTGGGCTGGTTGCTGGCGTACCCGTGCACCTCGAGGTCGCGCGGGTTGCCCGCCGAGACACGGTCGTAGCCGCCCCACGCCGTCGTGCCCTCCACGGTGACGGTCCGCGGGGACGCGCTGCAGCCCGAGGTCCCGACCAGCACGAGGCCGCCCTGCCCGTCGGCCAGCGCCTTCGCGAGGAACGGGAACCCCGGGTCCGAGAGGTTGATCGTGAGCTGCCACCGCACGGGTGAGTTGGAGGTCGAGCTGATGCGGATCGAGCGCAGGAAGTCGGTCGCGGTCGGGTAGCCCCACTCGGTCCCACCGGTGACGGTCGCGTCGCACGTGGAGTTCGGGTTGCCCTGCACCACCGCGCAGGAGAACGCCGGCAGGGTCACCACCGTCGACGTCCACGTCGTCGGCACGCCCCACGTCGCGATGGTCAGTGCGAGGCCGCTCGCCTGCGCGACCGGGTAGGACGGCACGGTGACGGTGGCGGTCGCGCTGCCCGCGGGCAGGGTCACCACGGTGTCCGTCGTCGCGAGCGCGGTGCCCGCGGCGGTGAAGAGCCGCAACGAGGCCTGCTTCCCCCGGCAGGCCGTCGGGATGGCGCTGAGCACGACCTGGGTCGACGCCCCGGCCGAGACCGTGCCCGACGTGGCGGGCAGCGGCCCGTTCGTGCACCGCTCGAGGACGAAGGCACCGAGGTGCCGCGTCGAGAGCGCGAGCTGCGCGGCGGACGCGGGCGAGAGGGAGACGACGGCGAGCAGGGTCAGCAGCACGGCGACCAGCGCGGCCAGGCGGGTGCGGGGCGTCATGGCACGGCCGCCGGGTCCGGCTCGACGTCGGCCGTCGGCTCATCGTGCTCGCGTGCCGGCCAGCACAGGATGCCTGCGGCGACGAGGAGGAGGGACACCCACACGACCGGGCTGAGGAAGAGCGTGCTGAGCGCGCCGGCGCCGCCGACGTGCACCCGCGCGACGCCCACGACCTCGTCACCTCGGGGGGTCCACGGGTCGGTGAAGTCGTTGTTGTCGCCCTGCATCACCCAGCCGTCGTCGGCGGTGCCGCCGATGATCCGGTGGATGATGCGGACACCGCCCATGTCGGCCGGCTGGTAGACGATCACGTCGCCGACCTCGGCCGGGCCGCACCGGGAGATCACGAGGTCGCCGGTCGTGTACGTGCCGTCCATCGAGTGCCCGGACACGATCGTGAGCGTCGTGCAGCCGCCGAGGCTCGACGGCCAGAGGAACCAGGCGCCGACGAGGGCGACGAGGACGACGGCGACCGTCGGGAGCACGCCGACCAGCCGGCGAGAGAGTGTCTCGCCGGCCGGTCGTGCCTGGTCCAGGTCGCTCATGCGTCCACCGGTCCGGCCGCCTGAGGCGGCCGGCGCCGCGGGATCAGCCGGCGATGACGACGGCGAGCTTCGCCACCGCGGAGGCCGGGACGACGGACGGCGCGACGTTGATCGTCGTGGTCAGGGCAGCGGGGGCGGTGAGCTCGGCCCCGATGAGGTTGTCGCCGGTGTCGAGCAGGGAGACCTTGACGGTCTTGCCGACGCAGGTGGCCTCGACGCCCGAGAGGACGACCTGGGTGACCTTGTAGCCGACGGGCGCGGCCGTCGTGTAGCCGGTGGTGTAGGTCGCCGTGATGGGGGCGGTCTGGCAGGGGGCGACGACGGTCGTCGTGGCGCCGAGCGTGCTGCTCGACGCGTTGAGCTGCGCGGCGGCGGCGAGCGAGAGCCCGGCGATGCCGACGACGGCGAGGCCGATCGCGGCGGACTTGCGGGTGGTGGAACGCTTCGAGGCCATGAGATCTCCTGGTGAGGACGAGGTGCGGGCCGGCGGCTGACCCGCTGTGCCCGGGCGGACTCCGTCGCCGAGGAGTGGCGGGGTCCGTGCTGAGGTGACGCTAGGTGGCATCGGCACGACCCCCGGAGGGGCCCGGGGTGGTGGCACCCAGCGCGCCCGGGATGCCGGGTTCTTTCACCCCGCACATAGGCGGCACATCCGTCAAGTCGGACAGTCGTCCAACTCGTGACTCCAGTCGCTCTAGACCAGACCTGCGCCCAGCGGCAGCCACGCCTCGAGATGTGCGCCCTTCTCGGGGCCGGGCGTCAGCGACAGCCGGCCCCCCACCAGGGAGAGCCGGGTGTCCAGCCGCGCGGTGCCCGACGGCACGCCGGCGGACGCCGGGACGTACAGGTCGCCGTCGTTGCGCACGCTCACGTGCAGGACGTCGTCCACCACGTCGAGCAGCACGGCGATCGACGTCGCCGGCCCGTGCTTGAGCGCGTTCGACACGGCCTCCTCGACCACGCGCACCGCGAGCAGCCGCTCGCTGACCGTCAGGCGCGAGCAGGTGGGGTCGTCGAACGACCGGACCGCGTCGCTGACCGTCAGCCGGGTCGCGATGCTGGCGGGCAGGCGGCCCAGCAGGGCACGCAGCGCCGGGACCAGGCCCAGCTCGAGGCGGTCGGGGTACAGCAGCCGGCTCATCTGGCGCACGTCGATGTCCCGGGCCTCGTCCAGCTCCTTGCGCACCCAGGCCAGGGAGTCGGCGGCGTCCAGGCGGTCGGCGCGGGCGAGCACCTCGCCCAGCCGGGCGTCGACCAGGATCAGCTTCGACTGCAGCGTGCCGTGCAGCCCCTCGGCCACCGCCCGGCGCACCCGGATCTCCTCCTGCTCGAGCGCCTTGACCGCGAGCTCCACGTGGACGGCGTCCCSGGTCGCGGCACGGGTCCGGGCGCGGGACATCTGCCGGGTGGTCAGCGCCCACATCCCGATCCCGGCCGAGATGACGCCGAGCAGGAACCCGCTGAGCACCTCGGCGTCGCGCGTCGACTCGGTCGGGACCTCGTAGACCCCGAAGGCGAGCTGGGCCAGGTAGCGGGCGATGCCTGCGACGGCCGCAGCACCGACGACGGTGAGGATCCTCAGCCACCAGCGGCGCGCCCGGTGGGCCTGGACGGCCGCGAGGACCGCGATCAGCACCACGACCGCGGTCGCGTTCGCCGCCAGCCGGGACCCGAGCGACACCGACTCCCACGCCGGGACGAGGTTCGCGTAGACGTAGGTGGACTGGAGCGCTGCGCCGACGCCGTAGCCGAGCGCGATGATCGCCGACCCGCGCAGGAGCACGATCCGGTCCTGCCGGTCGTCGTGCCGCCGCTCTGCGACGACGGCGGCGGAGTCGGTCGACGACGAAGCCACCGTGCCCCCTCCGTCGCGTTCGTGTGATGTTCCGCGCGTACCCGCGCACCGGAACCGGCCGCAGACGATACTGGCAACGATGACTGTTCCTACCACCGGCCCCCTCCGCGTCGCGATCGTCGAGGACCAGCCGCTCTTCCGCTCGATGCTCGAGCACACGCTGTCCGGCACCACCGGCCTGCAGGTCGTGGCTGCCGTCGGCACCGCCACGGAGGCCGCACGCGTGCTGCGTCCCGGGTCCGTCGACTGCGTGGTCCTGGACATCGACCTCCCCGACGGCAACGGCATCGCCCTCGGTGTCACGCTGCGCCGCACGACCCCCACCCTCGGCATCCTGCTGCTGTCCGCCCACGACGCGATGGACCTCCTGCTGGACCTGCCCGCGGACGTCGCGGCCGGCTGGGGCTACCTGTCCAAGACCTCGTCGACGAGCGAAGAGGTGCTGGTCAACGCGGTGCGCGCCGCCGCGGTCGGCGAGACGGTGCTCGACCCGGCGCTCCTGGCACGGATGACGCCCCGCGCCGGTTCCGACGTCGCGCGGCTCACCGACCGCCAGTACGAGGTGCTCCGCCTGCTGGCCGCGGGGCTGTCGAACGCGGGCATCGGCGACCGGCTGGGCATCACCGAGAAGTCTGTGCAGAACCACGTCAACGGCATGTACGCGACGCTCGGGATCGACGCCGACCCCCAGCGCAACCCGCGCGTCAGCGCGGCCCTCCGGCTGCTCGAGGAGACCGGCCCGGCCGCGTGACCGGTCCCGCCAGATTCACCCGGCCGTCGGCGGCGTCCTCCATGATCGACGCATGACTCCCCCGACCCCGCCGACCACCACGACCGTCCGCGGGGAGGACTGGTACGCCCGGGACCTGTCCGGCCAGGAGTTCCGCAACGTCGAGCTCGTCGACCTCGACCTCACCGAGACGTTCGGGGTCGGGGCCGTGTTCGAGGAGTGCGTGTTCCGGCACGCGAAGCTCAACGCCTCCGTGCACACCGACGCCGCGTTCATCAACTGCACGTTCACGCGGTCCACGTTCTTCGACGTGCGGTTCGAGCGGTGCAAGCTGATCGGCTCCCGGTTCGAGGACTGCACCTGGGACATCGCCAAGGTCGAGGGCGGCAACTGGTCGTTCGTCTCGATGACCAAGGCGGACCTGCAGTCCGCGTCGTTCACCGGCGTGCGCCTGCGCGAGGCCGACCTGACCGGCCTGCGGGCGGCGGGCGGGACCCTGCGCGACTGCGACCTGGCCGGCGCCTGGCTGGACCGCGCCGACCTGACCGGCTGCGACCTGCGCGGCAGCGACCTCACGGGCATCGACCCGACGACCGTGACGCTCGACCGGGCGATCATCACGCTCCCGCAGGCCGTGACGATCATCGAGGCGATGGGCCTGGACCTGCGCGTGGACTGACGTGCCGGAACCTTCCACCCCGGCGCGGCTCGACGCGTCGTGCGGCGCTCCGGGAGGCTCGGCGCATGACCACCCAGGTGCACGGTGCCGACACCGACGCGCTGCGGGCGCAGGCAGTCGCCCTGCACGACGCAGCCGAGACGCTGACCGCGTGCGCGCAGCGGACCGGACAGACCCTCGACGCGATCGCGTGGCGCGGCGCGGACGCGGACCGCACCCGCGAGCAGTGGCGCACGGAGCACGCGCGGTCGCTGCTCGCCAGCTCGGCCGCCATGAACGACGCGGCCGGCCGGCTGCTCGACGAGGCCGAGGCGCAGGACCGCGCGAGCGGCGTGGCCGGCACGGCTCCGGCGGGTCAGACCTGGGCGGACGTGCGTGCGGCGGTCGACCGCGGGCACGACGTCGCCGTCGAGCTGCTCGGGCGGGTAGGGCTGGTGAGCGCCGTCGCGGACGGGGTGGCGATGGCCGGTGCCGCGCAGCGGTGGACCAACGTCACGACCGGCGCGCCCTACCGGGTGCTCGACCAGGCGTTCGGCATCGTCCAGAACGCGCAGATCGGCCCCGTCGTCGGCGGCGCGCTGAAGGGCGCGGCCGCGCTCGGCGTCGCCTCGAACGTGTACGGGGTGTACCGCGCCCACACGACGGGCGACCTGCACGGGACGGTCGACAACGCCGTCGGCGCGGTGTTCGGTGCCGGCAGCTTCGTCCCCGGTMTCGGCCTCGCGAGCACCGCGCTCGGTGCGTCCTGGCAGGCCGGGACCGCGGTGGGCACGGMCGCGAGCACGGCGATGCAGGGCACCGCGTTCGGCGACCGCTTCGCCGCGCGGATGGACACCGCGTTCGAGCTGGGCGGTGCGTGGGGCATGCTCAACACCCCGGGCGCGCTGCTGGTGACCGCAGGTGAAGAGGCCGGCCTCGCGGCGCAGGGGCTCTGGGACGGTGTCACCGGAAAGGGCACAGGCTCCGTCGGCCCGCCCCAGTAGTCTCGCTCGCGGGCGCGCGGACGTGCCCGCCGCCAGGGGGACAGGGAGCGATGGACGACGACGAGCTGTGGGCGCCCGCTCCGACCCGGCCGACCCCTCGCTCCGCCGACCCCGCCGTCGACCTCGGCCTGCCCGGCTACACCGATCTGCGCGAGGTCGCCCGGGGCGGCGACAGCGTCGTGTACCGCGCGCGGCAGGCCGCGCTCCACCGGGACGTCGCCATCAAGGTGCTGCTCGAGACCGACCAGGCGACCGTCGCCAGGTTCGCCCGCGAGCTCGAGCTGACCGTGCGCCTCGGCCGCCAGCACCCGCACATCGTCACGGTGCTCGACACGGGCACCACCGCCCAGGGCCATCCGTGCCTCGTCATGGACTTCCACGACCTCGGGTCGCTGCACGACCGGCTGCGCGGGCACGGTCCGCTGCCCGTCGCCGAGGTGGTCGCCGCGGGGACGGACGTCGCCGACGCGCTCGCGTTCGCGCACGCGCAGGGCGTGCTGCACCGGGACGTCAAGCCGCAGAACGTCCTGCTGCTGCCCACGTCGTACGTGCTGACGGACTTCGGCATCGCCCGCATGGCCGACGCCGGGCACACCGCGTCGCTCGAGCGGTTCAGCTATCGGCACGCGTCCCCGCAGGTGCTCGACGGGCTCGAGCCCGTCGCCGCCGACGACGTCTGGTCCCTCGGCTCGACGCTGCACACCCTGCTCGACGGCCGCGCGCCGTTCGCCTCGCCCGACCCGGCCGACGACACCGCGCTCGGGTACCTGCGCAGGGTCCGGACGGGCGAGCGCCGGCCGCTCGACCGTGCCGACGTCCCCGACGGCCTGCGCACGATCCTCGACCGGTGCCTCGCCCCGGCGCGCGAGGACCGCTACCCGTCCGCCGACGAGGTGCACGACGCGCTCGTCGGACTGCCCACCGAGACGCGGTCGTGGACCCCCGGGCGCGTCACGACGACGCCGGAACCGCTCGCGAAGTCCCCCGTCCMCGCCCCGCTGCCTCGCATCGAGCTGCCGCCCGTCCAGCCGGAGGACGACCACGTGCTCGCCCCCTCGGCGCTGGCCCTGCTGGCTCCCCCACMTGCCCTGCCCGAACACGACGACGAGGCGACCGGCCTGCACCCCGAGGCCGGCCGAGCGACGCGCCCCACGGACGAKCCCGACGTCGACGGCGGACGCGGCCGGTGGGTACGCGTCGTCGGGTTCGTCGGCGGGGCGGTGCTCCTCGGCAGCGCGCTCGGCGGGGGTGCCACGCTCTGGGCGTCGAGCCGCACGCCGGCGACGACGGCGACCTCGCCGAGCCCGCAGCCGACCGCCGCCGGCGTCCCGACGGCCGATGCTCCGACGGCGACGACGAGCGACCCCGGGGCGGATCCCGCGACCTTCGACCCGGCGATCGCGCCGACGGACGTCGTCGCGGTCGACCAGGGCACGAGCCTCGACGTCAGCTGGACGGACCCGACCGGTGGCACCGTGCAGTTCGTGATCGTGGACCCGTACGCCCCCGGTCAGCCGCGAGCGCTCGCACAGGTCGCCGCCGGGATCACTCAGCACACCGTCGAGGGCGTCGACCCGGGGGCCGTGGCGATCTGCGTCCAGGTGCTCGCGATCGCCGTGGACAACATCGAGCACCGCGGCGTCTCCCCCGAGGCGTGCGTGCAGCGCTAGGAGCTCTCCTCATCCCTGGTCGTCGTTACGGCCCGAGGAAGCGCTTCGCGAGCTTCGGTCGCACGAGGTCCCACGAGCCGGGGCCGAGGAGTGTGCGGAGGGCGAGAGCTGTCGTCGTTCGTATCGCGCGCACCTGAACGTCGAACGGGTGCTTGAGCTCGTACCACGAGCTCGCGCCGAAGGCCKTCAGAGTGAGGCCGATCACCACCTGGGGCGCCGCTGCGAGCAGTCTTTGAAGGGGCGTCCCGCCCGCGACCGCCGCCACGACCACGGCACCTAGCAGCACCGGAACCACTCTGTTCCACCCAGCAACCCGCACTGCTTCGACGCCGAAGCAGGCGGTGATCAGCACGGCCGCGGCCATCAGAGCGGGATCGGGCGCGGTATCCAGGGACAGACCGACCGAAGCCGCGAGAGTCACCGCCAGGACGTACGCCGCGGCCCAGGGCGCTCTCAGTCGAGCTCGACCACCCGTCACCCGCCACAACTGAGGATTCGGCACCTCCGGGGCCACCATCCCGGGACGCGTGCTCGACGGGGCGTCGGTGAACCACGTCGCGAGAAGGGCGATGTGCGGACCCGCGTCGACGGCAGTCGGGCCCACCGTCGATGCGGGCCCTGGAGTTCCCGGCCGGATCCGCGACGTCGCTTCGAGGGTCCAGGTCTGGGTGACGAACTGGATCCCGAAGCACCACAGCGCCAGCGCCAGTCCGGCAAGCAGCCACGGGCTGCGCTCTCCCGCGAGGAGAGCGCCTGCGACTCCCCGCACCGCGTATCCCACGCCGACCACCAGCCAGAGGCAGCGCCCGTGCCATCCGTCCAGTCCCGAGTCCAGCTCGCGAGTCCGTAGCCGTTCGTAGAGCCAGCCGGAGGCGCCCACGACCACCAGCAGAATCAGCACCGGCCACAACAGTGTGGGGACCGCCAATCCCACGAGAACCGCCGCAATCACGCGCGCAAGGGCCACCGTGCCGCTGACCAGGAAGCGTCGCCCCGCCACAATGGGCGGCCCAGGCAGACGCCGTCGGTTCGCCTTATCGGGGTGCGCCTGGTCCTCGGCGAACCCACGGATGTCGTTGAGCTGGTAGCGGGCGGAGTAGATGAGGTACTCGAGCGTCACCCAGAGCAGTGCGGCTTCCGCAAGGGTGGTGGACGACCCGTCCTGGCTGCCGCTCAGGTAGAACAGGAAGAAGGCGACAGGCAAGAACACCCACTTGATGAGGTCCTGCGGGCGTGGCAGCAGCAGGTATCCCAGCATCGAGCGCTCACCCGGGGCACGCCCGTCGCCGTGCCAGTCGGTGCTGTCCGGTGCTGCGAGGCGGCKTTCGAGGAGCGCCTCGAAGCGCCGCCGACCGCCGACCGTGACGCGCGCCGTCTGCACGACAAGCACGGCGACGCAGGTCGCGTAGAACACTGCCGCCCCCACCAGGAGGCCTCCGTCCAGGGCGGACACGAAGGACGCGCAGGCGACGCCGAACAGGATGACGATACCGGCGAAGATCACGGCGATCGTCGCGCGGTAGATCAACGGACCTCGACGGAGGCTGACCTCGTCGGCGGTGAGCTCGAACAAAACGGGAACGTGCAGGCCGTCGAGCTTGCCCACCCTCACAGACATGCGTCGGCGCACCTCACGCTCCAACGAGCGGATGTAGTAGGTGCGGATGCTCGCCGCGACCCCTTGCATGAGCAGGTACGCCCACAGCATCAGGGGCAACAGCGGCAACGCTGCCAGCAGGATGTCAGGCACTCGCCGCGCCTCACCGTCGGCCCCCTGCTGAGGCCCACCCTCGACCAGCTCGGGACCGACGAAGACCAGCACCGCACCCAGGACAGCGACCACGACGGCAGTCAGCTGCGCCTGCGCCTCGATGAACACCCGCTCGTCGTCACGTGCCGACTCCAGGTCGGCCAGCAAGACCTGGACCTCCGCCGGGAGCTCCGACGAGCCGCGGTCACGCACGACGGGCCGACGAACCGTCCCAGGTTCGCCACCACCAGACGAGGGGCGCACCCGCGAACGCCTGGACTGTCGGCCACCATGGGCGACCGGGCGCTCCGCGGAGATGGACGAAGCACGCACCGAGGCGTGCCGCCAGCAACCCATCAGTCAGGGCGGTGTCACCGACGACGACGTCGACCCGGCGGGGTAGGAGCCCTCGACGCGTCCAAGGCTTGTGTGCGCGGGTGACGTAGCGCCACGGGACCGTCGCGTCCGCAGCAGTGGTGTGCCGACCATTGGTGGCGAACGTGACCTCGACCGGGCCGCGGGCCTGCAGCTCGCGATACACCCACGTGATCCGGTCGGTCCCGACCGCACCCAGCGCTCCCCAGGGTCGGACGAGCGGCTCGATGTCGACGACCGCTCCTCGCGGGAGGAGCCCGGCGGCGACCGCGATGGCACTCTCGGCGTCGGGAGCCGAGAAGTAGCGTCGAGTCGTCACGCGATGATCATGTCGGCGCTGGCCAACGGCCACAAGAGCCGTTCCAGGGGCCTCGCAGCGAGGCGTCGACGGGCAGCTGGCGGCCTCGCCGACCCACACCACCTCGACGAGAGTCGGCCCGGGTGCCGGCCGTGCGGGCGTGGTTTGCGGGACGATCGCCAGGTGCGGTCAGCGACGCGTCCGGCGCACGTGCCACGGTGCCGGGCCCACCCACCACACGGCCCGCCGTCGCCACGGCACACCGGCGCGCAGCCCGCGCTCCACGTCGAGCGCCGCCTGCCACGCCGAACGGTCCGCCCGTGCGACGAGCACACCCCCGCCGAACGCCTCCTCCTGCGCGGAGTCGGCGAGCGGGCGTGCCGGGACCCCCGCGAGGTTCTCGATCCGAGCCGCGAGAAGATCCACGGTGTCGGCGGCGTCAGCACGACCCACCCGCAGCGCGAGCGCCTCGGCGGCGTGCTGCCAGGCGCCGACCGCGCCGGAGCCGCGCAGCCGGCGGCGGTGGACCAGCCGGGCGAGCACGGTCACGGTGAGCACCAGGACCGACCCGACCAGGAGCATCGTCGTCACGGCGAGCCCGACGAGGCCCCACGGGACCTGCCAGGTCACGCCGTCGTCCTCGTCCTGCGCGCCGGGACCCGTCCCGGCCCCGAGCGCGTCCGACCCGACGGGGTCCGTCGGCACCTCCTGCACCGGCGCCGGCGCGACCTCGCGCGCGGGTGCGACGAGCCCGGTCACGCTCGCCGCGTCGGGCGCTGGGTCGAACCGCACCCAGCCGGTGCCGGCGAGGTACACCTCGGCCCACGCGCGCACGTCCTGGCCGTGCACGTCGCGCAGCGCACCGCCCGCGGCTGCGCCCCCGGGCACGCGGAACCCCACCACCACGCGCGACGGGAGGCCCACGGCGCGGGCGAGGACGGCGAACGACCCCGCGAACTGCTCGGTCGTGCCCACCTGCCCGCCGGCCGTCGCGTCGGCGAACAGGAACTCCTGCAGCCGCGCGTAGGACGACCCGCTCACGGCGTCGACGGCGAGCGTCCGCTCGCCACGGACGACCTCGGCCAGGCGGTTCGCCTGGTCCAGGCGCGAGGGTGCGCCGGCGACGGCGTCCTGCGCGAGAACCCGCAGGTCCGCAGGTACCCGGTCGACCTGCAGGTAGCGGGCGACCTCCGGACCACCGGGCACGCCGGCGCGGGCGGCGCGGGTGGCCTCCGGCAGGTCCACCGTCCCGCTGACCCGGTAGGCCAGACCGGCGGGGAGGCGCCCGTCGGAGGTGGCGGGAGCGGCGAGCACCCCGGTGTCGACGTCCAGCAGCGCACCCCGCACGGTCGTCGCGCCGGTGTCCCCGACGGACGGCAGCCACGTCCCGGGCGACCCCGACGGCCCGGCCAGCCCGACCAGCTGCACCTCGACGTCCACCCGGCCGCGCACGACGCCGGGCGCGAGGGACGGCTCGACGACCGTGCCGAGCTCGCGCAGCTCGAGGTCCGCGGACCAGCCGGCGCCGTCGAAGTCGGGCAGCGCGACCCAGCTCAGGTAGCCGGGGTGGGTGCCGCCGACGCGCAGGACCRTCGCGTCGGCGTCGGACTGCCAGCGGGAGACCTCCGCGAGCGGGTGCACCGCGTCGACCGGGACCTGCGGCGGTGTGACGAGCGTGCGCGGCTCGAACGCGGCACCGGTGACCGCGGCGGCGCTGGCCAGTCCCGCCGTCGAGACGAGCGCCACGAGGACCAGACCGGTCACCCCGCTCGCCCGCCACCGGGCGCGCTGGGCAGGCGCCGCGCGCCCGAGCACGGGCCGGCCACGTTCGGGCACGAGGGCGTCGCCGTCGAGCAGGAGCCAGCCCGCGACGGTCAGCGCGACCAGGCCGACCCCCACCGGGCCACGGTCCGCGGTGCCGGCGGTCAGCAGCAGAGCCGCGCCGTAGAGCACGGCGGCCCCGACGAGGGGTGCGACCCGGGCGGGTGCCCGCCGGCCGAGGGCCAGGGCGACCCCGAGCGTGACGATCGTCGCGAGCAGGACCACCGGCAGCACCAGGGCCGGCGACGCGGGCCGCGGCGCGGTGAGCAGCTGGGCGACCGTGTCGACGACCGGCCCGAGGAGCTGCCCGGCGCCCGTCGTGGCGCGCCAGGACTCCGCGTCGACCGTCGGCGGTGCTGCCGTCGTGCGCGCCGTCGACGTCGCGGCGACGAGCGCGCACGCCACGACGGCGACGGCGGCAGCCGTCTCCGGGATGCGCCAGCGCCGCGCGAGGGCCAGCACGGCGAGGACGACGACCACGGCTCCGCCGACGGGGAGAAGCACGACCGGGGAGGTGAAGGCCGCGGCGAGCGGCACGCTGGCGACGAGCAGCAGCGACGCGGACCACAGCGTCAGGGGCAGGCCGGGTGCGGGTCGGGACATCACGCGCTCACCAGGTCCCAGCCGCGCAGCAGGTCCTCCGCACGGGGTCCCCGCACGACGGTCGCGGCATCGGCGGCACCGAGCACCCGGTCCGGCGCGGGGTCCACGACGAGCACGACGACCGTCGCCGCCCCCTGCCCCGCGAGCAGCAGCGGCGCGACGGTCGCGTGCGGGCCGGTCACGACCGCGAGCACGTCGACGGCCGTCGGGCCGTGCGCGGGCAGCGACACGGCACCGGTGGGCGGCGCGCCCGCCTCCCCGGTCGTGCCGACGAACGTCAGCGTGTCGAGCGACCGGCCGGCCGCCCAGCTCGGGCCGTCGCCGCCGGGCAGCCCGGCGGGGACGTCGAGATCCACCGACCCCGACACGGTGGCGCAGCGCACGGGAACACCCGCGTCGGCACAGGCCCGCACGAGCGACGCGGCCACGTCGACCGCCTCCTCGAAGCCGTCGTCCGCGGGGCCGCCGAGGTACGCCGCGGCCCGGTCGTCGAGCAGGACGGTCAGGTGCGGCTCCGCCGGGTCGGCGTCGTCGCGCACCATCGGGACGCCCGCCCGGGCGCTGCCGGCCCAGTGCACGCGGCGCAAGTCGTCACCCGAGACGTACTCGCGCAGTCCCACCAGGTCGGTGCCGCCCCGCTCGACGCGCCCGAACCCGCCGACGTGCCCGCGCCGGCGGCCCAGCGGCGGCCCGTCGACCGGGAGCACGCGTGGGGTGACGTGCAGGGTCGACGACCTGCCCAGGAGGTCCCGGGAGCGCACGAGGTCCGCGGGCGCGCGCCGCTCGAGCACGAACGGGCCGACGGTGACCAGCCCGCGCCGGTCGGTCGGCACGGACACCTCGACGTCGCCGGACTCCCCGGGCGCCAGCCGCCGCGGCACCAGGACGACGTCCCGTCCCCCGACGCGCTCGACGCCCGCGACCACGAGGGGCATCCACCGGGACGCGTTCCGCAGCCCGACGTGCGCGACGGCACGCGACCGCCGCGGCGTGCTCGTCTCCAGGAGCCGGTGCGTGACGTCGAGCGGGGCCGGGGCCAGCAGCGCGACCGTCGCGGCGCCGACGAGCCCGATCGCCGCGACACCGAGCGCCACCAGCCCCGGGTACCCGGCGAGCAGCCCCAGCCCGAGCGCGACCAGCCCGACGAGCGCCAGCCCGGCGCCGCGGGGCGTCGGGCGCAACCTCCTGACCCTCACGCGAGCTCAGACCGCGACCGGGCGAGGCACCTCGACGGACTCGACCGCCGAGGCGACGACATCCGCGGCACGCACCCCGTCGAGCGCCGCCTCGCGGGTCAGCACCAGGCGGTGCTCGAGCACCGCGTGCACGACGCGCTGCACGTCGCTGGGCACGACGTAGTGCCGGCCCTGCGCCGCGGCCTGCACCTGCCCCGCGCTGACCAGCCCGCGCAGCGCCCGGGTGCTCGCCCCCAGCCGGACCCGCGAGTCGAGCCGCGTCGACTCGCCGATCGCGCGCACGTACCGCAGCAGCGGGTCGGCGACGTGCACGGCCTGCAGCGCGAGCATCGTGCTCGCGACCTCGTCGGGGTCGGTCACGGCGGGCACGGCGGCGATGTCCCCGGCGGTCGACCCGGGGCGCAGCACCGCGACCTCGTGCTCGGCGTCGGGGTGGCCGAGCGCCACCCGCACCAGGAACCGGTCGAGCTGGGCCTCGGGCAGCCGGTACGTGCCGTCGAGGTCGACGGGGTTCTGCGTCGCCACGACGAGGAACGGGTGCGGCACCTGGTGGGTGGTGCCGTCGACGGTGACGGTCCGCTCGGCCATGACCTCCAGCAGCGCGGACTGGGTCTTGGCGGCCGCGCGGTTGATCTCGTCGGCGAGCAGGACGTGCGTGAAGACCGGGCCGGGCCGGAACCGGACGTACCCGCGTGCCGGGTCGAGCACCGTCGTGCCCGTCACGTCCGCCGGAAGCAGGTCGGGCGTGAACTGGATGCGTCGCGACGACCCGCCGAGCGCCGCCGCGACCGCGCGGGCCAACGTCGTCTTGCCCGTGCCCGGCACGTCCTCCAGCAGCACGTGCCCGCCGCTGAACAGCGCGGCGACCACGAGCTCGACGACCGGCCGCTTGCCGTGCACGGCCTGCTCGACCGCGTCGACGACCCGGTCGTGCAGGACCCGGAAGTCCGCGACGGTGGTGGTGAGATCGGTCATGCGGGGTTCTTCTCCTCGACGAGGCGGGACAGGTTCCGAGCGCCGCGCCACCGGCTGAGCCGCAGCGCCCCGGCCACGAGCAGGAGCCCGGCACCGCCGGCGACCAGCGGGGGCCGCTCGTCGCCGTGCGGGAGCCGCGGCGTCCACGGGACCGGCACGACGACGACGTCCGCGTCGACCGCGGCCGCGGGGGCGTTGCAGACGCCGGTGTCCGCGAAGCAGAGCACCCACTGGTTGCGCGGCGGCACGATCGCCGTCACGGGTGCGGCGGCGGCGATGGTGCGACCGCCCGCGTCCTGCGCGAAGACGCGCACCGTCACCGACCCCGCCGAGCTGAACAGGCCGAGGGAGTGCGAGCCCTGACCGCAGCCGACCGACCCGGCGGTCTGCGGACCGTTCGACCGTTCGACCGTCATCGTGCACTCGCCGGTGTGCGCGGCCCAGCTCGCCGGCGGGTCGAAGTGCGCGGTCATCTCGACAGCAGGCTCGTACTGCCCCGGCGTCTCCGCCTCGACGCTCACGACCACCACGTCGCCGTCCGCGGGCAGCACCGGGCCCAGCGGGACGACCGTGGCCGTCGCGCTCCCCGACGGGCCGTCGCCGAGGGCGTTGCGGGGCGTGACGCTCACCGTCAGCTCGCCCCCGTCGGTGCACAGCGGCAGCCCGGCGCAGGGCTCCTGGATCGTCCAGGACGTGCCGGCCGTCGACACCGACCCGGCCGCTCCGCCGCCCGACCACGACACGAGGTACCCGGTCAGCGGGGACCCGTTGTCGTCCGCTGCCGACCACGCCACGTCGACCGTCAGCTGGGTGCGGCTGAGCTCGACCCCGACGACGGCGACCCCGCCTGCCGGTCCCGGAGGTCCCGCGACGGTCACCGGCGCCGACGGCTGGGACGTCGCCGTGAGGGCGCCACGGAYCGCCTGGACGACGAACTGCACGCCGTCCGCGGGCTGCAGCGAGCGCAGCACCACGCTCGTCGCGTCGCCGGGGGCCGTCGTGGTCGAGCCACCGAGCGGTCCGACGAGGTAGGAGTCGACGTCGGTGCTCGTCGCGGTCCACGAGACCGTCACCGACCCGTCGGGGTGCGCGGTGGCGGTCACGTCCGTCGGCGCGGTCAGGCCCGGGCACGCGCCGGTGTCCACCGCCGGCGCCTGCGCGGACGCCGACGCTCCCTCGTCGGTCACGGCCTCGACCGTGAGGACCACCCGCTCGCCGCAGCCGAACCCGGTCACGGCCGCGGTCGTCGCGTCGCCGGMGACCTCCGCGCGCACGGCGCCGCTGGCGTCGCGCACGACGTGCCCGACCGGTCGGGGGGACCCGACGTTCCACGTGAGCACGACCTGGAGGACGTTCTTGGGCAGGTTCGGCCCCAGCCGCGCCGTCACCCCGTACGGGCGTCCGACGGTCGGCGTGGACGGCGAGGGTGACGGACGCGCCGTGCCGGTGACGACCGGGAAGGGGCTCGTCGGACCCCGGCTGGCGACAGGGGTGGCGACCGCGGTGGGCGACTCGCCGGGCACCGCCGGGACCAACGGCTCGCGCACCACGGGGTCCGGGAGGATCGGCTCCGTCCCGCCCGCGCCCGCCGAGGGCTCGTCGGGAGCCGGCGCGTCCCCGGGCTCGTCGGCGGGCTCGTCGTTGCGGTCGGCGTCGCCGGACCCCTGCCCCCGGCCCGGCACGTGGGCGCCGCCCGGGCCACCGGAACGGTCGTTCGGGTCGTGCGCGCCCACCTGGCCGCGACCGGTGTCGATCACCCGGGTGGTGCCGTCCGTCTCGACCATGACGGCGCGGCCGCCGTCCTCGGTGTGCACGATGAGGCGGCCGTCGTCGACCAGGAGCCGCGGGTCCCGACCACCGGGCACCACGATGTCCGGCCGGGCCCGGGTGCCGTCGGGGCGCAGGACGACGACGCGGCCGGCACCCATGCACGGGACGTAGACGAGGCCGCCGAAGACGGCCGGCCGGCCGGGGCGCTCGCAGCCGAGGGCCCCGACTCCGACCTCGCGGACCTCGTCGCCGGTGAGCAGGACGACCGTCGAGCTGTCGGGCAGGCCGGCGGGGGCCAGGTCCGTCGGCKACCCCTCGGCGGGCAGGACCTCACCCTCGAGGTGCGGCACCGCCACCGTGAGGTCCCGGCCGCCACCCACCTGGAGCACCGCTCCGCCGTCGGGGGCGAACACCGTGATGCCGTGGTCGTGCGGAAGCAGGCGCGTCCCGGGGCCGCCGCCGCGCACCGTGGTCCTCCCCACGTCGAAGGCGCGGTCGTCGGGACGCCAGGTCAACGACACCAGCAGGCCGTCCGCGGTGACGGCCCAGACGGTGCCGCCGCGGTCGACGACGACGTCGACGAGCTCGGCTCCGACCCGGTACGGCGCCCCGAGGTCGCGCAGGGTCAGCGGGTCGACGGCCCGCACCACGCCCGTCGACGGGGTGACCAGGTACGCCTGGCCACCGCCGACGAGCACCCGCATCGGCACCTCGGACCGGCGCTGCCCGCCCGTCAGGAGGGTCGACAGGTCGATGCTCGTGATGGTCCCGGTGCGGGTGTCGCCGACGACCAGGTGACCGTCCTGCTGGCTGATCTCGAGGCCTGCACCCGGTCCGGCGACCGTCAGCCGTCGCTCGGCGCGTCCCGTGCCGGGGTTCACCTGGACCAGCTGGCCGGTCTGCTCGTCGGGCAGCCACGTCACGCCGTCGGACATCGTCACGACGGAGCTCGCGGCCCCGGAGCCGAGCGCGGCGCCGAGCACGAGGGCAGCACCGAGCACCGCGACCCCGGCCTCGGTGTAGCCGCGGTCACCCCCCGCGATCCGGCGCATGAGCGAGCGCGGCCCTGCGGTCGAGCGGTTCAACGGACTACCTCCCGGTCGACTGCGGGCGATAGTACCTGGACAACTCGGACAGATCCGGCACTGACCAGGAGGCCGCGACCGACCCCAGAGGACGGCTCGTGCGTGTGCATCGGGACCGTCGCCCCGACGAGCGAGCCGTCCGCGAGCTCGGGCGAGAGCAGGACCGCGCGCCGCGCCCGGCGGGCGACCGCGACCGGTCCGGCGACGTGCTGGCGCGCCCGGGCCTCGTCGGGGTCGGCGGCGACCACGACCGCGAGCCGGAGGGTCGCGGCGCTCTCGACGACCCGCGCGAGCAGCTCGACGAGGCTGCGGTCGTCACCACCGCGCTCCCAGCCCCGCTCCCACTCGTGCGCGTCGTCGATCAGCAGGACGCGCCAGCCGCCGTCGGGCGGGACCGGTCCGCCGAGCAGCCCGTCGAGCAGCTCCACGACCGCCGTGGGCTCGCTCGCGACGACGTCGACGCCGGGCGCGGGCACCGCGCGGGGCCCCACGAGGTGCACGGCGTCGGGCCGGTGCGCCGCACGGCCGGTCACCTCGGCGAGGCCCAGCAGGAACGACGTCCGGCCCGAGGACCGTCGACCGAGGACGAGCAGCGGGCCGCCCAGCAGCGGCAGCACCACGCCCGTCGCGAGGTCGCCGTCGACGCCCACGCAGACGTCGTCACGCCCCGGCGCCGGGACGAGGTCGACGGGCACGCGCGTCGGCATGGCGGGCACCGCCACCGGCGGCTGCGCCGCGTACCGCTGCGCCTCCCGTGCGGCCACCGCGCGCAGCAGCGCCGCGTGCCGCGGGCTCCCGGCACCACCGACGGTCGCGACCTGCACCTCGGTCCGCCCGAGCAGGCCGCGGCCCGCCGGGGTGCGGTCGTCGAGCACGGCCTGCGGGACGCCGAGCACCTGGTAGTCGTCGACGGTCGCCATCCGCAGCACCAGCCGCTGGCCGAACGCGGCCGCGAGCGCCGACGGCAGACCGGTGCGGCGTGGCGTCGTCGCGGTCACGTGCACGCCGCAGCGGCGGCCGTCCTGGAGCACGGCGAGCAGGTGGTCGACGTGCCCACGGCGCAGCGGCCCGCCGCCCTCGAGGTGCTCGACGAGCTGCGGCAGGTTGTCCACCAGCACGTGCACGCGGGGCAGCACGACGCCCACCGCGGCGAGCGCCTCGACGTCGGCGGCACCGTGCCGCACCAGCAGCGCGTTCCGCTCCATGAGGGTGCGGTGCAGCATGCGCAGCAGGCGGGTGACGCGCTCGGGCTGCTGCTCGACGACGACGGAGCCGACCGACGGCAGCACCTCGACGGCCGTCAGGCCACCGCCCGCCGCGTCGATCCCGTACACGAGCGCGGGTGCGTGGTCGTGCGCGAGCGTCGCGGCGACGGCGACGGTCCGCAGCAGCTCGGTCTTGCCGCTGCCCGACGCGCCGTGCACGAGCAGGTGGCCGGCGCGGGCGTAGTCCACGAGCAGGGGGTGCTGCGCCTGCTCCCCCGGCAGGTCGGCGATGCCGATCGGGAGGGTGCCGGGAGCGGGGACGCACGCGTGCACGTTCTCGGTGGCGCCGGGCACGGCCGCCTCGTCGCCCGCGTCCGCGCCGAGCAGCAGGGCGCCGGGTGCGCCGCCGGCGAACACGACCTCGTCGGGCAGGGCGGGCAGCCACGGCCGCTTGGGAGCAGGGTGCCCGGACCGCGTGAACGCCTCGCCGACGGTGAGCACGAGGCGCTCGAGGTCGGAGCGCTCGTGCACGCGGCCGGTCCCGGTCGTCGCCGTGGCGTCGGCGCGCGCCGAGAACGCCCGGACCTGCACGGCGGCGGTCTCGTCGAGCGCCGCCTCGTGCGCCCCGACCCACGCGACCTGCACGAGCTCGCGGGTGCCGTGCCCCGTGCGCCGCAGCCACGCCCGGCCCGGGGTGCGGCGCGAGAGGTGTGCGGCGTCGGGGGCCTCGACGACGTCCGTCGAGTCGTCCGTGGACGCCATCCGCAGCGCGATCCGCAGGTCGGTGTTCGCCTTGATCTGCGGCGTGACGACGCCGGACGGCCGCTGGGTGGCGAGCAGCAGGTGCATGCCGAGCGACCGCCCGCGCTGCGCCACGTCGACGACGCCGTCGACGAACTCCGGGACCTCGGCGAGCAGCGCCGCGAACTCGTCGACGCAGATGAGCATGCTCGGCGGTGCGACGTCGGGGCGCAGGCGCTCCAGCGCGACGAGGTCCTTCGCACCGTGCTCGGCGAGCAGGTGCTCGCGCCAGGTGAGCTCGGCGCGCAGCGACACCAGGGCGCGCTGCACGAGCGCGGGCGTCAGGTCCGTGATGTAGCCGACGGTGTGCGGCAGGTCGGCGCACTCGCGGAACGCGGCACCGCCCTTGTAGTCGACGAGCAGGAACGTGATCCGGGACGGCGGGTTGTTCGCGGCGAGCGAGCACAGCAGGGTCTGCAGCAGCTCGGACTTGCCGGAGCCCGTGGTCCCCGCGACGAGGCCGTGCGGGCCGTCCTCGCGCAGGTCCACGGTGACGACGCCGTCGGCGCCCGCGCCGAGCTGCGCCCGCAGCCCGGTCGACGAGGCCCACCGGCCGACGACGGCGGACACGTCGTCGGGGTCGTGCAGGTCGGAGCCGAGGTCGGGCAGCCGCACGGAGTCCGGCAGCGCGGAGTCCGGCGGCACCACGGCGGCCTCGTCGCGGAAGGCGGTCAGGGTGCGCGCGGTCTGCCACGCGGCGGCGAGGTCCAGCTCGTCCGCCTCGACGACGACGTCGTCGCCGCCCCGGTCGCGACGACGCACCAGTCCCGCGTCGAGGTCGAGCAGGACGTCGGTGGCGGCCGGCACCCGGTCGGCGTCGTCGCCGACCCACAGCAGGTGCACCCCGCGCTCGGCGGCGGCCTCCGCGACGGCCTCGACGGCGCGCCGCGGGACGCCCGCACCCTCGTCGACGAGGCACACGACGTGGCCGCGCGTCCCGTCCGGCGCCACGAGCGCGTCGAGGAGGGCGCCGCCGTCGGTCGCGCCGACGGCCACGGGCGGGAGACCCGCCACCCGGTTCGCGGTGTGCGGCAGCCAGCGCAGCCACGTCTCCACGTGCGCGGCGTCGGGCCCGAGGACGGCCGCGAGGGTGACGTCTGTGGGCGAGTGCGCGGCCGCGAGACGCACGAGCAGCGCCCGGACGGCGGCGTCGGCCCGGTCGCGGTCGGCGCACGTCACCGCGACGACCCGGTGCCCGCCGAGGACGAGCGGGACGGGCTGGCGGGGCAGCACGGACAGCGCGTCGAGCTCCCGGACGGCCAGGTCGCGCTGCACGCGGTCGCCGCCGCGCGCCACGGAGCCGGTCACGACGGCCGGGCGCGGTCCCCGGCCGACGCGCACGTGCAGGAAGTCGGCGTCGTCGACCCGCCGTGCCCAGGTGCCGGGGTGGCGCCCGGCGACCCGCTCACGGACAGTCACCAGGTCGGGCTCGTCCTGCTCCGCCCGCTCCTGCTGCACGACCGCCGCCGCGTCGAGACGGGCGGTCACCCCGTCGAGGTCGTGGCGCCACGCCGTGAGCTGCCCGTCGTGCTCCGCACGTTGCTGGCGGCGCTGCACGACGTGCTGCACGGCCATCATCGTCGGGAAGCCGAGCATGAAGACCAGCGAGAACGGGCTGCGGTTCATCGCGAACATCGCGCCGCCGAGCACGACGGGCATGAGCATCATCGGCCAGGGCATCGGCACCGGGCGGGGTGCCGTCGGCGGTGCGGGCACCTCCAGCGCCGCGGGCTCCAGCCGCGCACCGAACCGCGGCGGGCGCAGCACACCGGCGTCGGCGGGCAGCGGCGTGCCGTCGCCCCGGTGGACCTCGAACGTCGTCCGGCCCACCTCGACGCGCTCGCCCCACCCGACCGAGGTCGCCCGCAGCACGTGCCGGCCCCCGACCCGCGTGCCGTGCGCGGAGCCCTCGTCGCTGACGACGACACCGCCGGAGAGCAAGATGCGGGCGTGCACGCGGGAGACCAGCTGGTCCGTGAGCCGGACGGTCGCGGACGACCCGCGTCCCACGGTGAACGCGTCCGACTCGATGTCGACCTCGCGGCCCGCGTCCGGCCCGGCGACTACCCGCACGCGGGCGCGGACGGGCTGGCGCCCACCCGGGCGGTCGAGCCAGGACGCGGGCACGGTCGCCACCGGCACGACGGCGCCGGTGCTCAGCGGCGCCTGCGAGAGCGGCAGGGACGCCGGCCACGCGGTGCCGTCGGTGGTCGGCGCGAGCAGGGCTCCCGTGCCGGCGCCGAGGTGTGCCGCGAGCGCCCGGGCCAGGTCGGCCACCCGGGCGTCCGGGCGGGCGACGACCTCGACGTCGACGGGCCGCAGCCCGCTCTCGCGGGTCGGCTGGAGGGTGAGGCGCCACATGGTCGATCGCTCCGGGGGCTCGTGAGGTGGTSCGCGCCCGAGCGGCGCGGACCACCGGGGTGGATCAGGAGGAAGCCGTCTCCTGGTCGTCGGCCTGCTGCGCGAGCGCTGCGGCGTTGGCCTGCAGCGCCTCGACGACGCGCTGCAGCGCGGGGACGTACTGGCCGCTCCAGTCGGAGGTGAACCGCTGCGCGTCCGGGCCGTACCACGGCGTCGACTGGAGCTGCTGCGTGAGGCGGCTCGTGATCTGCGTGATCGAGTCCGCGTCGACGTTCATGATCCGAACGAGGTCACGGGCGGCGGTGATGTCCATGCCGAGGACGTTGCTCATCTGTCTCTCCTTGGGTCGTGCTCGGGCAGGTACCCGTGCAGGTCAGGTGTGGCCGTCAGGCCGGGACCGGGTCGGCGGAGCCGAGCCGGACGGAGGTGTGCGCGTCGGCGAGCGAGTCGCGCAGGTCGGTGGGGGTGGTGTCGGACCAGCTCGACACGACGGTCACCGCGTGCTGGTGCCCGCCGGGCAGGAGGGTCGGGTCGACGAGCACGTCGACCCGCTGGCGGACCGTGCCGCTGCCGTGGTCGCGGGTGAGCAGCGCACCGTCCCCGGCACCGGCGGCGGGGCCGCGAGTCCCCGGGTACTCGGCGAGCATCGCGTCGAGGACCTGGGTCGGCGTCGTGCCGACCGGCACCAGGTCCGCGGTCACGGTCAGGTTCGGCACGAAGCCGGGCAGGTCCGTCGTCGGTCGGGCGACCGCGATCGCCCGCGGTGCGGGGGCCACCTGCCAGCCGTCCGGCACGTCGAGCCGCAGGTGCGGGCCGCCGGGCAGGAGCGGTCCGGGGTGCTGGACGGTGCTCATCGGGCCGACCGCCCGTCGATCGCGACGTCCGCGGCGACCGGGGTGCCGGTCTCGTCGGTCTCGTCGTCCTCGCGGCCCCGCAGCGCGCCGAGCGCCGAGGCGCCGAGCGCGGCGAGGCCGAGCKGGGCGGCCGCGAGCGCGACGGGGGCGCCCGAGCCGCGGGTGCTCCCCTCGAACGCGGGGATGGCGACGGCCTCCTCCGCGAGCGGGCCGCCGAGGCCGACGGGGATGGTCGAGACGGGCGGGTCGCCGGCGACCGCACCGGCGTCGACCGGCGACGGCGTGGGTGCGGGGGTGCCGATGGCGGGCGTGGCCGAGCCGACGGGACCGCCCCCCGACCCCCCGCCGGTGCCACCGCTGCCACTACCCGTGCCACCACCGGTACCGCCACCGATGCCGGTGCCGCTGCCCCCACCGACAGGGCTCGAAACCTCGCCGCCGCCGAACGCCTGCCCTACGGCCCCACCGACGATCGGACCCTCAGGGCCGGCAGCGACCGGACCGACCGACCCGCCTCCCACGACACCGCCGGCGGTGTCGGTCCGGACGGCCGGCGCGGTGGGTGCGGCTGCGTCCGCTCCCCCACCCTCGGCGCCGTGGATGTGGACCGTGACCGACCCGATCGACACCGGCACGACGACCTGCGCACCGGCGCCCGCGGCACCACCGCCCTGCGCCGACGGCGCCGCACCGGGCTCCGGGGCGGCGAGCACCGGGGCGTTCGCCGTGGACGTCGCGGGGAGGATGACGGGCGCGAACGACGACTCGGGGATGTGCACGGTCGGCCGGTCGGAGCTGGTGTCCTTCTGCGTCTGCGAGATGAGCGCGAGCACCTTGGCGAAGCCCCGCAGGTACTGCGCGACGGTCTTCACCCACGGGATCACGACGGCTCGCAGGTACCGGGCGAACGCGGCGGCCCAGCCGGTCCAGGACATCAGGTCCAGGGCGGTCGCGAGGGMCTGGAGCGCCGTGACGACGTCGTCGGCGAAGTCGGCCGCGTCGGTCATCCTGCCGACGACCCGGTCGAGCCCGTCGACGTCCGAGCCGCGGAACKAGCCGGCCTGGAGCTGGGTCATCGGTTGCCTCCTGCGGTGGGCCGGACGTGTCCGGCGAGGGTGGGTCGGGGGGTGCGTGGTCGAAACTAGGGAGCAGGTCGGGCGCAGGGCGAGGGCGCCGGGGGTGGAAGGTTCCGCCCCGTGCCGCCTCGACTACCGGCTCGCGTCCTCCTGCAGCTGCGCGCGCCGGTCGAGCTCGACGGCGTTGCTGTGGATGTTCTCCGCGGCGGCCTGGAGCTGGGGGCGCAGCGCACCGTCCCACTCGCCGAGGAACCGCTCGGCCCCGGGGCCCGTGAAGGTGACCTGGCTCAGCATCGAGCCGATCTGCCCGACGATCCCGTCGAGCTGGCCTGCGCCGGTGCGCATCGCACGGGCCTGCTGGCGGCTGTACTGGGGGTCGATGCCGTGGAACGTGCTCTTGTCGTACATCGCGTCTCCTGAGGTCGTCGTGGCCGTGTGGCCGCGACGCTAGGAGTACGGAGAGCCGTCAGGACAGCGCGTCGGGGGTGGAACGTTCCGGGTTGAGACCCTCGCCCCGGGCCCGCGCGGCTTCCACGACCACCAGGTCGTCGGCGGTGACGAGGCGCACCTCGGCCGCGCGCCGGCCGACGGCGAACCGCACGTTCTGCACCCGCCCGGCCTTCTGCGCGAACGGGTCGTCGGCGGGTCCGAACGCCATCCGGGCGACGACGCGGATCGCGTCGTCGACGCGCTGCGCACGTTCGAGGTTCCAGGCGTGCCCGCGCCAGGTGAGCACCCGCTCGTAGATCTCGCGGTTCGACGCCGGCCGCGGGTAGTCGTCGGCGCCGGCGAGCCACGGCTCGGCGAGGGCGAGCGCGACGTACCACTCCCGCGACCACCGTTCGAGCCGGGGCGCGGGTGCGGTGACGGCTCCGTCCGGGTCGTGCTCCGGCAGCCACGCGGGCGAGGCACCCGGGGCGACGGGCGCGACGGGCACGGCCACGTCGACCACGAGCACCAGGTCGGTGAACACCCCGGGGGCGGACTGGCGGCCGCGCAGCAGCAGCACGTGGTTCTCGCCCTCGTCGAGCAGGGCGGCCATGCCGTCGGTGAGCGCAACCCGGCGGGCGCCGCCGGGGGCGTCGAACAGGCTGGACAGCTGCGCCTCGGTCGACCCGCGCCAGCGCAGCCGCACGACCTCCTCGCCGACCACGATCTCCCCGACGACGCGCGACACGTGCGGCGCCGCCCGCGGCAGCGTGAGGGCCGTGCTGCGCAGCGCGGTGTCCGCGTCGACGTCGGGCAGGGCCGCCTGCGGGTCCCGCCCGACCAGGAGCGTCTCGCCGGTGCCGAGGACCACGGTCGGCACGCCGGCTCCCCGCAGCGTCACACGCAGCACGAGGACCTCCACGACGCGTCGTCGGTCGGTCGTCGTCCCAGGTCACGCATGTTCGGCCCCCATCGTCACCGTCGCGGACCTCGGTCCGCCCCCCGTGCCACGGCCCACCGCCTCACGGGCAGCGGGGTCCGCCTCTCAGTAGCTGGTGACCACCGTCGGTCGCAGGTCACCCTCCGGCGGGACCCAGGTGTCCGGGTCGAGGTCCACCTGCTCGCCGGAGCGGATGTCCTTCACCTGGTGGCCACCGTCGCCCACGCCCGGGAACACCACGAACGGGATGCTCCGGCGGTCGGCGAAGCGGATCTGCTTGCCGAACGGCGTCKCCGACGGCGCCACCTCGCACGCGATCCCGCGGGACCGCAGGCGGCCGGCGAGGTCGATGCTGACCTGCCGCTCCTCCTCCGAGACGAGCGCGACGAGCACCGCGCTGGGCACGGGTCGCGAGCTGGCCAGCAGACCCTTCGCCACCAGCGGGACGACGCTGCGGGACACGCCGAAGGAGATGCCGACCCCGGGGTAGGTGGTCTTCCCGTCGGTCGCGAGGGCGTCGTACCGCCCACCGCCGCCGACCGCCTTGAGGTGCTCGAACCCCTCCATGTAGATCTCGACGACGGTGCCCGTGTAGTAGTCCAGGCCGCGCGCGATCCGCAGGTCCGCGACGACCCGCACGTTCTCCGTCGTCACCGCGCGGGACGCGCTGATCACCGCGGCCAGCTCCTCGAGCCCGGTGTCCAGGAGCTCGGACGTGACGCCCAGCGCGCGGACCTGGTCCACGAACGACTCGTCGGCGCTCCGGATGGTGGCCAGCGCGAGGCACCGGTCCGCGGTCGACTCGTCGAGACCGACCTGCTCGACGAGCAGCCGGACCACCTCGGCCCGGTCGACCTTGTCCAGCTTGTCGAGCATCTTCAGCGTCGAGGGGATGTCCGCGACGCCGATCCCCTCGAGGTAGCCCTGGATGAGCTTGCGGTTGTTGAAGCACAGGGTCAGCGGCGGCAGCGGGAGCCGCGCGAGCGCCTGGACCATGACCGTCACCACCTCGACGTCGTGGTGGAACGGCAGGTGGTCGACGCCGATGATGTCGACGTCCGCCTGCGTGAACTGCCGGAACCGTCCCTCCTGGGGACGCTCGCCCCGCCACGCCGGCTGGATCTGGTAGCGGCGGAACGGGAACGTCAGGCGGCCCGCGTTCTCCACCACGTACCGCGCGAGCGGCACCGTGAGGTCGTAGTGCATCCCGAGCGCACCCCGCGAGCCGGCAGCGTCGTCGACACCCTCGGCGCTCAGCCGGTTCAGCAGGTAGATCTCCTTGTCGATCTCCCCGCCCTTGGCCAGCCGCTCGAGCGGCTCCACGACGCGCGTCTCGATGTTGGCGAAGCCGTGCAGCTCGAACGTGGACGCCAGGGCCTCGATCACGGAGCGCTCGACGATCCGGCCGGCAGGCAGGAACTCGGGGAACCCGCTGAGCGGGTCGATCTTGGCCATCTGGTCCTCACGGCGTCGATCCCACCCTCACCGGGCGGGGTTCTCACGGATGGAGCCCCCTATCGGATTCGAACCGATGACCCCCTGTTTACAAGACAGGTGCTCTGGCCGACTGAGCTAAGGAGGCGGGCGCGCCCCAGGATAACCGGGCGCCCCGCACGGGGGCGCCCGGTGATCACAGGGTCAGGACTTGGCGGCGTCGACGGCCTGCTTCAGGACGCCGGGCGTCTGCCACTCGGTGAACGGCTCACCGTTGATCAGCACGGTGGGCGTCGAGAACTCGGGCACGTCGGTGCCCGCCTGGTTGGTCGCGGCGGCGCTCCACGGGGCGAACGTCCGCCAGGTGCCCTCGAGGCCCTTCTCGTCCTGGGTGTCGAACGTGCCGGACACGGTGTCCATGAACGTCGCGGTCACCTCGGCCGGGACACCCAGGTCCTCGGCGATCTTCGCGATCTCGGCGTCGGAGCGACCCGAGGTGCCCTCCGCCGGCTGGTCCTTGTACATCGCGGTGACGAAGTCCGTGAAGTGCTCCGGCGACTTGTCGGCGACGATCGCCGTGGCGTTGACGGCCCGCGTCGAGTACGAGCTGCCGGCGGACAGGCGGTCGAGGATCGAGACCGGGTGGTACGTGATGGTCACGCCGCCCTCCTCCAGCATCGCGTCGAGGTCGCCCGCGTTGGCCTCGTCGAACTGGCCGCAGTACGGGCACATGTAGTCGAAGTAGATCGTCAGGTCGACGTCGCCGTCGCCGGCCACACCGACGTCGTCGCCGCCGTTGCCGCTGACGGGGATCCCGCCCTTGTCGTTCGCGGGGGCGGGCGCCGTGACGTCGTCGAGCGCGGGCGCGACCACGTTCTCGGTGCCCTGGCCGTAGGCGACGTTCGAGTTGGCGGCCTCGTTGGCCTTGTTCTGGTTGAGGATCGAGAAGACGACGGCGACGAGCGCGAGGACCGCGACGACGAGACCGCCGATCGCGAGGATGCGGTTCCGCTTGGCCTTGCGCTCCTGCTCCTTGCGCATCTGCGCGGCCTTGGCGCGGGCTTCGTCGCGGCGGACTGCCTTGGTGGGACGCGGGTCGTTGGTGGGCATGGGTGCTCCTGGGACGTGGGTCGGGCGACAGGTGGGCTGGGCGTCAGGCCACAGCCGGCGGACCCCGTCGCGCGATGCTGCCCACGAGCACCCGCTCCGTCCACGCCGGGACGGCCTGCCCCAGCGGGACACCGACCCCGCCGCGAGCCTCGACCGGCAGCGGACGGACGGCCAGCAGAGCGCCCCGCAGGGTCCGGCCGACCAACGCCCGGACCTGCCGGGCCGCGCGCACGAGCAGGCCCGACAGGCCGACGCCGCACACCGTGAGCAGGAGGTACAGGGCCGCGACCGGCGCGGCCACGCTGAGCAGGACGACGGCACCCTGGGACATCGTGCCGAGCCCGTAGGTGCCCTCCGGGCAGTCCGCGGCGTCCTGCAGGACCGCCAGGCGCAGCCCGAGCGGGCCGAGGACGCCGCTCGCGCTGACGCAGTCGTGCAGCAGGACGCGACCGTGCGCGGCGACGACGCCGGCGAGGCCGGCGAGCGCGACCGCCGCGACCAGAGACAGGCGCGGGCCGGCGCGGTGCGGCCCTCGTCGCGCGGTCATGCGGCACAGCGTAGGGGGCAGCGCTGTGAATCGGGGCGCCCTCACGAGACCCGGGGGTGCCTGACCACCTCGACGTCGAACCCGAACGACCGCTTCCAGTCCTGCGCCAGCCGTCCACCGGCCCGGCGCACGATCCCGCGCAGCCACCACTCCTCGGCGTCGATCCCCGGGAACGCGTGCTCGACGAGCAACGGCTGGAACCGCGCGTCGATCGTCGCGACCCGGCGCCGGAACCCCGCCAGCTCCGGGAAGTTCGCGAGGCTCGGGTGGCGCAGCGCCGCCTCGATCGTGGTGCGGGCCATCGCCTCGTTGCCGTACGCGAACTCGTCGCCCCGGTACCCGCGCTCGCACTCGGCCACGAAGCTCGCCCAGCGGTCCAGCAGGTCCGCCGGGGTGTCGTCGCGCCACACGCCGCGAGCGCGGACCACCGCGGTGAACGCGTCCTCGAACGCCGTCACTTGGCGATCTCGCGCAGGAAGTACTCGTACCCCTCGTCGGGACGGAAGTAGGCCACGATCACGTCTCCGCGGAACACCCCGAGCGCCCCGTTGCGGTGGTCGAAGCGGACGACGTCCCCGTTGCTGCGACGCCCTGCGACGACCTCGGCCTCTGTCTCTGCAGACATCCGTGCACCCTCCCCCCGGTCATCGAGCCTTCACCCAAGAGGGTGAGCGGACGACACGCCAGCGGGGTCCCGCATGGCGAGACGGGGACGGTCCGACCGAATCGGTTAGGGCAGCACCGGGGTGGGCAGCGGTGCCCACGTGATCGGGGCGCCGGTGAGGATCTGCACGACGAACACGGCCGACGCGGCGAGCAGGACGACGGTCGCGACGAGGGCGCCGAGCGGCCCGGGGGCCACGACGGCCAGCACCCGCCGGGCACCGGTGCGGGTCATCAGCGACAACGGCCCCCACCAGACGACGGCCGCGCCGACCAGCACGAGCACCCCGACCAGGACCGTCGCCGTCAGGCCCTGCGGCTCCTGGCCGGACGGCGAGTCGCCCACCACCCAGTGGTCGTTGTCGACCAGCCACCAGGACAGCCCGAGCAGGATGACCAGGACGCTGCCGGCGACGACGAGGGACGGCACCAGCCCGACGACCGAGCGCAGCAGGTGCCACGGAGCGGTCGCGACGGCGACCGCCCGGTCGGAGCGCCGGACGCCGGCCCGCTCCCGCCGCCCGTACATGGCCTCGACCGTGGACCCGATCGTCCGCACGACCACGACCACCAGCACGAACACGACGAGCGCGACCCCCGGGTACAGGGCTCCCGCCGAGCCGAGGAGCAGCGCCGCCGCGAGCAGGGTCCCCCAGCGCCGCAGCGCCGGTGGGCGCTCGTACCCGGACCCCTCGGGCTCGGGCTCCTCGGACGCGTCGAGGTCCTCCTCGATCCAGTCGACCCCGTCGGGGTCCTCGTCCCAGTCCTCGTCCTCCGGCTCGTCGACCGCGCCCGGGTCGAACGCGCGCGTCTGCCCGTCGTTCGCGGCCACCACGGGGGCCGCAGCGACCACCGGCGCCACGGCCACGGTCGCCGGCTCCGGACCCAGCACCGTCGTCCCGACGACGTCGTCGGCGCTCAGGACGGTGGTGTCCGCCTCGTCCGCGACCGGCTCACCCTCCGCGACCACCAGCGTGAGCGCGGCCACGACGTCGTCCGGGGCGGTGCGGTCGGCCGGGTCGGCCGCGAGCGCACGACGCAGCGCCTGGGCGGTCAACGGTCCGAGGCCGTCGAGGTCCACGTCGCCGGAGCGGGCCCGCGCGAGCACGGCCTCCAGCGGCCGGGAGCCGAACGGGGGGCGCCCGGTGGCGGCGAACACCAGGACCGCGGCCCAGCCCCAGAAGTCGGACGCCTCGTCGGGCTCGGCGCCGTCCAGCAGCTCGGGCGCCAGGTACCCGGGGGTGCCCAGGACCAGGCCGTCGGCGGTCAGCTTCGAGTCGTCGGCGGCCTGCGCGAGGCCGAAGTCGATGAGCACGGGGCCGTCGTCGCCGATGATGACGTTGGACGGCTTGAGGTCGCGGTGCACC
Source organism: Cellulomonas sp. P5_C5 (assembly GCF_054049655.1). NCBI lineage: Bacteria > Bacillati > Actinomycetota > Actinomycetes > Micrococcales > Cellulomonadaceae > Cellulomonas > Cellulomonas sp. P5_C5. Next base: position 167,646 of record NZ_JBFULY010000004.1, read on the forward strand.
ACGCCGGCACCGTGCACCGCGACGAGCGTGTCGCGCAGGCCCTCGGCCAGGTCCAGCAGCTCCTCGGCGTCCAGCGTGCCGCGCTCGCGCACGTGCTCCTCGAGGTTGTCGCCCGCCACCAGCTCGGTGACCAGGAACGCCTCCGTGGAGTCCGCCTCGGCGTCCAGGACCGCMGCCACGCCCGGGTGGCGGAGCTTCTGCAGGGCGTGCACCTCGCGGCGCAGGCGGTCCCGCGTCACCGCGTCGGACCCGACGTGCGGGTGCAGCAGCTTGAGCGCGACGGCGTCGCCGCCGCCGTCCACGGCGCGGTACACGGTCCCCATGCCGCCCGAGCCGAGGGGGGCGACGACGGTGTAGCCCCCGATCTCCGAGCCCGGCTCCAGGCCGATCCGTTCCATCCAGGCACCGTAACCGGCGGTCTGCGGGGACTGCCCGGCAACGCGCGGTACGACCTGCACGGATAGGGTCGGACCGACCCGAGGAGTTGATGTCTTGCCTTCCGACGCGCCCGCGCACGGCTACGACTTCGTCGTCGTCGCGAACCGTCTCCCCGTGGACGTGAGCCTGGACGACGACGGCGAACCCACCTGGACCCGGTCCCCCGGCGGCCTCGTCACGGCGCTCGCGCCGGTGATGGCGAGCACGAGCGGCGCCTGGGTCGGCTGGGGCGGCTCCCCCGACCTGGAGCTCGAGCCGTTCGACGTGGACGGCACGGAGCTGATCCCGGTCGTGCTCACCGAGGACGACCTGGAGAAGTTCTACGAGGGCTTCTCCAACGACACCCTCTGGCCGCTGTACCACGACGTCATCGAGCCCCCCGCGTTCCACCGGCAGTGGTGGGACTCCTACCAGAAGGTGAACCGGCGCTTCGCGCAGGCCGCCGCGGACCAGGCGGCCCAGGGCGCGACCGTCTGGGTGCACGACTACCAGCTGCAGCTGGTCCCGAAGATGCTGCGCGAGCTGCGCCCCGACCTGCGCATCGGGTACTTCCACCACATCCCGTTCCCGCCGCTGGAGCTGTTCGCGCAGCTGCCGTGGCGCGTCCAGGTGATCGAGGGGCTGCTCGGCGCGGACCTCGTCGGCTTCCAGCGGGCGGGCGACGCGGCGAACTTCGTGCGCATCGTGCGTCGGCTCACCGACCTCACGACCCGCGGTCAGATGGTCACCCTCAACGAGGCCGAGGGGCACCGAGGACCCGGGCGGCACGTGCGCGCCGCGGCGTTCCCCATCTCGATCGACTCGCACGCGTTCGACGAGCTGGCCCGTACGGACGCGGTCCGCGAGCGCGCCCTGCAGATCCGCCGCGAGCTGGGCGACCCGGAGTTCCTGCTGCTCGGGGTGGACCGCCTCGACTACACCAAGGGCATCCGGCACCGCATCAAGGCGTACGGCGAGCTGCTCCTGGACGGCCGGCTGTCCCCGCAGAGCACGACGCTGGTCCAGGTGGCCAGCCCGAGCCGGGAGAACGTGGGTGCGTACCAGCAGCTGCGCGACGACGTGGAGCTGCTGGTCGGCCGGATCAACGGCGACTACGGGCAGGTGGGCCACGCCCCCGTGCAGTACCTGCACCAGTCGTTCCCCATGGAGGAGATGGCGGCCCTGTACCTGGCGGCCGACGTCATGCTCGTCACGGCTCTGCGCGACGGCATGAACCTCGTGGCCAAGGAGTACGTCGCGGCCCGGTCCGACGACCGCGGCGCGCTGGTGCTCTCCGAGTTCACGGGCGCCGCCGACGAGCTCACCGGCTCGGTGCTGGTGAACCCGCACGACATCGACGGGATGAAGGACGCGATCACGTACGCCGTGCACATGGACGCCCGCGAGTCCCGCAAGCGGATGCGCCGGCTGCGCCGACGCGTGCTGGGGCACGACGTCGTCGCCTGGTCCGAGGACTTCCTGGCCGCCCTCAACGCCGTCCCCGTGCGGGCCTCCCGTGACTGACGCGCTCCGGACCGCCCTGACCGCGCTCGCGCAGGACCCGGCACGCCGCCCGCTCCTGGTCGCCCTCGACTTCGACGGCACCCTCGCCCCGCTGCAGGACGACCCGTCCGCGTCGCGCATCCTCCCGGCAGGGGTGGAGGTGCTCGCCCGGCTCGCGGGGACGCCGGGGGTCGCGCTCGCGCTGGTGTCCGGGCGGGCCATGCACGACCTGCACGTCCTGGCGCAGGTGCCCGCGGGCACGTTCCTCATCGGCAGCCACGGCGCCGAGCGGGCGCGCGTCACCACGTTCGGGCTCGACCGCGACGTCGTCCAGCTGACCGACGAGCAGGCGGACCGCCTGGCGTCGCTCGGCGCGGAGGCGGCGCGGATCGCCCGCGGCCGGGACGGCGTCTGGGTGGAGACCAAGCCGACCGCCGTCGTGGTGCACACCCGGCTGGCGGAGGCGGTGGACGCCGAACCGGCCGAGCAGGAGGCGATCGCCCTCGGGGAGCGCCTCGGTTCCGGTGTCCTGCACGGCAAGGACGTCGTGGAGATCTCGGTCCTGCGCGCGAGCAAGGGCGAGGCGCTCACGGCGCTGCGCGACGAGCTCGGTGCACCGGTGGTCCTGTACGCGGGCGACGACGTCACCGACGAGCACGCGTTCGAGGCGCTCCTCGACGAGGACGTGACCATCAAGGTCGGCCACGGGACGACCACGGCGCGGTTCCGGGTCGAGGACCCGGACGAGCTCGTGGCCGCTCTGGCGACGCTCGCCGACGGCCTCTAGGACCTCACCCTCCCTCTGCTGGTCGGTCGTGGGGTCGAGGCGTAGCGTGCGCCTCATGCCCGGCCGGATGCGCGAGGTCGAGCTCGTCGAGGCTGTGGACGAGCTCGAGCGCACGCGGCCTCGCCCGGGTATCCCGCTGGCGCCGGCCGAGCCCGTCCGGGACCCCGGGGACGACGTCCTCGCCGCCCGCACCTGGGTGCGGCGGCACGCCCCCTGGCTCGTCGCGTCGGCCGCGGTCGTCGTCGGCTCGCTCGCCGTCACCCAGGTCGTCCTCGACCGGCGCGAGGACGCCCGGGTCGCCGCGCTCGCCGCCGTCCCGGGGATCGTGCCGCCCATCGACTCGTCCGTCGGCGTGCTCTGGTGGGCCGACCCGGAGCTCGCGCCCGCGCTGCAGTCGGGCGCCGTGGTGGACGGCCTGCTCGTCGGCGGCGTGCAGGACGCGTCGGGCGACCCGGTCATCGTCGGACTCGACCCCGGCACAGGGCGCGTCGCGTGGCGGACCCCGGTCGACCTGCCGACGCCCCAGCCGACCCCGACGAGCGCGTCCCCGGAGCTGTGGATCTCCTGCGCCGCGGTGCCACGGACGGACGCGGGCGACGACGAGCCCGTGGCGGCCTGCATCTCCCAGCAGTACGGCGAGGGCGTCGAGGGCATCCCGCGGTCGTCCGTGTGGGTGCTCGACCCGGCTGCCGGCACCCTGCTGGCGGACCGCGAGGTCGACGGCAGCTGGGGACTGACGTTCGTCGACGACGCCCTCGTGGTCGCCCAGCCCGTCGACGAGGACGGCGCCCCGGCACGCACGGACGCGGGTGCGGTCCGGTGGCGGGTCAGCGCCGACGACGTCGTGAGCGGCGAGCCGCGCTGGACCTGGACCACGCCGCTGACGGACGTCGTCGGCCGCGAGGACGGGCCCGAGAGCGCGTACGCCACCCGCAGGGCGTCGCTGGAGTCGACCGGCGACCACGTCGTGCTCGGCGTCGACGGCCACGGCTGGGTCCTCACCGCCGACGGCGAGCCCTTCCTCGACGTCCCCCTCGACCCTGCGTCGTGGCTCCAGCCCGCCCGGGCCGACGTGTTCATCGAGAGCACCTGGACGTCGTCGGCCTACAGCGGCACGCTCCTGCTGCCCGACGGCACCCGGGTCCCCATCGACGAGACCGCGAGCTGGCTCGCCGTCGACGACGGGTCGGCACCGGGCGTCGTCCTCACCGTCGGCCAGGCGCCCGGCGGTGCCGACGGGCTCAGCGGACGGTCGGCACGGACGGGTGCGCGGCTCTGGCACGTCGACGGCACCATCGTGACGAGCCTCCTGCTCGACGGGACCCTGTACGTCGCCACGTCCGACTCGCTGCTCGCCGTCGACGCCGTCAGCGGTGACCTGCTCTGGCGGACCGAGATCGACCACATGCCCCAGCAGCTGTCGACGGACGGCCGGTACCTGCTGCTGCCGGGCCTCGGCGTGACCCTCGAGGCGTACACGCTGACCGACGGCGAGCTGGCGTGGACCGTCGACCTCGCCGACCAGGTCCGCGCGGACGCCGGCGGGGACAGGTCGACGGTGTTCGTCGGGGGCTTCCAGTCGGGCTGGCACGACCCTCGGCTGTACGTGTGGATGGACACCGGCGCGGTCGCGGTCCTGGGCTGACCATGGGCGCCACGGTCGTGCACGCGCACCTCGCCCCCGTCGAGCTGGTCGACGGGGAGGACGCAGCCGAGGTCGACCGTCGCGCACCCGCCGACCGGCCGCCCTCGTGGCTGCGACGGCACGCCGCGTGGGTGGCCGGCGCGAGCGCTGCCGCCGTGCTCGCGCTGGTGGCCGTCCAGGGGGTGCTCGACGCGCACGAGCGGGAGCGCCTCGAGTACCTCGCGGACGTGCCCGGCGTGCTCAGCCCGCTGCACGACCCCCCGGGGACGCTGCGGACGTGGACGCCGAGCGCGGGCTCGCTCGTCGCCGCGGACTCCGCCGGGCACTGGGCCATCGGCGCCCGGTACCACCTCGGCGGGGTCGACCTGCGCGCGACGGACCCGGACTCCGGCGACGTCCTGTGGTCCGTGCCGTTCTCCCTCGACGACGCCCTCCCGCCGGGCGGCCGCTCCGAGTTCCCGTCCGTCTGGGTCCGCTGCACCACGACGACCTCCCCCGACGGACCCCGGGCGGTCTGCGCCGCGGAGGTCTCCCCGGCGCGCCCCGGGGGTGCCGTGACCCCGCTGCTGGTGCTCGACCCCGAGTCCGGCACGACCCTGGCGACGACCAGCCTGGCCCCCGGCTCGCTGTGGTCCGTCACGGCGGCGCACCTGGTCGTCGCGACCCCGCAGCGGGACTCCGCCGGCGCCGTGCGGTGGACGCTCACCGCGACCGACCCCGCCACCGGGGACGTGCAGTGGCGGCAGCGGACCCCGCGCGTGCCCGAGGTCCACGCGGTGCGCCTCGGCGACCGGGTGATCCGCTCCGCGGCCGACCTGGCCAGCGACGACGACCGGGTGCTCCTGACCGACAGCGGGCACGCCTGGCTGTTCGGCGCCGACGGAAAGTCCCGCGGTGACGTGACCGTCGAGACCGACGGCTGGGCGGAGCTGGCCCGCGCCGGCACGGTGGTGTGGTCACCCTGGCAGGCGTTCGCGTTCTCCGCGGGCGTCCTCGTCACCCGGGACGGCACCCGCACCCCGGTGGCCGAGCGACCCGCCCGGCTCGCGGTCGACGACGGCAGCGCGCCCGACGTCGCACTGCTCACCGACAGCGAGGATGCCGGGCTGGCGTCGCTGGTCGGGCGGGACGCCACCACGGGCGAGGAGCTCTGGCGCCTCACCGGCACCACCGGCCAGGCCCTGCTCGTCGACGGGGTCGTGCACGTCGCCCAGGGCCGGGACGTCCGCGCGCTCGACGCCCGGACGGGCGCCACCCACTGGGTCACGCACGTCGACGCACCGCCCGTCTACCTGGGCACCGACGGCTCGCTCGTCGTCGTCGTCACCGCCGATCGCACGCTGCGCGGGCTCGACCGGTCCGACGGGAAGCTCGCCAGCGTGGCCGACGTCGCACGTCATCTCGCCCGCGACCCGGGCGGTGTCGACCAGGTCAGCGAGTACGCAGGTCGGCTCCTCGTCCGGTTCCGGGACGGGTCCGGGATCCTGGTCGGGTGACCGTCGAGTGACCGCCGGGTGACGTGTCATCCGTCACAGCCGGGTGTGGTCCGTCCACGGCGGTGTGGCATGATGACCGCGGGCCACCGGAGGAACCCTTCTCCAGCGGCCCGTGTCATCGAGGACACTCTTGACACTCTTCACTACGGATCGTCCGGCACGTACCTGCCGGTGAAGGGATTGATCAGCCATGGCAACGGTCACTTTCGACAAGGCCTCCCGGGTCTACCCGGGCACGGAGCGCCCCGCGGTCGACGCGCTCGACCTGCACATCGAGGACGGCGAGTTCCTCGTCCTCGTCGGCCCCTCCGGTTGTGGTAAGTCCACCTCGCTCCGCATGCTCGCGGGCCTCGAGGACGTCAACGCGGGCCGGATCCTCATCGGCGACCGCGACGTCACCGACGTCCAGCCGAAGGACCGGGACATCGCGATGGTGTTCCAGAACTACGCGCTGTACCCGCACATGACGGTCGCCGACAACATGGGCTTCGCGCTCAAGATCGCCGGCACCCCGAAGGCGGAGATCCGCCAGCGCGTCGAGGAGGCTGCCAAGATCCTCGACCTGTCCCAGTACCTCGACCGCAAGCCGAAGGCCCTCTCCGGTGGCCAGCGTCAGCGCGTCGCCATGGGCCGCGCCATCGTGCGTTCGCCCCAGGTGTTCCTCATGGACGAGCCGCTGTCGAACCTCGACGCCAAGCTCCGCGTCCAGACCCGTACGCAGATCGCGTCGCTGCAGCGTCGTCTCGGTGTCACCACCGTCTACGTCACGCACGACCAGACCGAGGCCCTCACCATGGGTGACCGCATCGCGGTCCTCAAGGACGGTCTCCTGCAGCAGGTCGGCACCCCGCGCGACATGTACGACACCCCGGCCAACGTCTTCGTCGCCGGCTTCATCGGCTCGCCGGCCATGAACATCGGCACGTTCCCCGTGCTCGACGGTGTCGCCAACCTGGGCCGCGCCCGCGTCGCCGTCCAGCGCTCGGTCATCAGCCAGTTCACCGACGACGACAAGAACCACGTCACCGTCGGCTTCCGCCCCGAGTCGCTCGACGTCGTGCCCGCCGGCACGCCGGACGGCATCCCGGTCATCGTGAACATCGTCGAGGAGCTCGGCTCCGACGCGTTCGTCTACGGCTCGCTGACCAACGAGTTCGGCCACGCCGACGCGGTGCACTCCGGTGCCGGCGACGCTCAGGTCATCGTGCGCGTCGACCCGCGCCAGGTCCCCGCCAAGGGCGAGACGATCTACGTCCGCATCCGCGAGGGCGAGACGCACCTGTTCCACGCGGGCTCGGGCCAGCGCATCGAGGCCTGACCTTCGCACCACCCGACAGGGCGGTCCCGGCTTCGGCCGGGGCCGCCCTGTCGGCTTTCGCGCGCCCCGTTGTCGCTTTCGTCAGGCTGCCGCGTGGGCGTTCTCTGAGAGGATCGAGCCCATGAGCCCGACGCCGCAGCGCCTGCAGATCACCGCGGCCTCGCCCGACCCCGCCCTCCTCGACCTGCCGTGGCACATCCCGCTGGAGGAGTGGCCGGCCGAGACGCTCGCCGCCCTGCCCCGCGGCATCTCCCGGCACATCGTGCGGTTCGCCAAGATGTCCGGCCGCGTCATCGCCGTCAAGGAGATCGGCGAGACGGTGGCCTACCGCGAGTACGAGCTGCTGCGCCAGCTCCGACGCCTCGACGTCCCGAGCGTGGAGCCGGTCGGCGTCATCACCGGCCGTTCCGACGCCGACGGCGAGCGGCTGGAGGCGGTGCTGATCACCAAGCACCTCTCGTTCTCGCTGCCCTACCGCGCGCTGTTCAGCCAGTCCCTGCGCCCCGACACCGCGACCCGGCTCATCGACGCGCTCGCGGTCCTCCTGGTCCGGCTGCACCTGGTCGGCTTCTACTGGGGCGACGTGTCGCTGTCGAACACCCTGTTCCGCCGGGACGCCGAGACGTTCGCCGCGTACCTCGTCGACGCCGAGACGGGCGACCTGCACGACAAGCTGTCGGACGGTCAGCGCGGCTACGACCTCGAGGTCGCGCGCGTCAACATCATCGGCGAGCTCATGGACCTGCAGGCGGGCGAGTTCCTCGAGGAGGACGTCGACGCCGTCGCCATCGGGGACGCTCTCGCCGAGCGGTACGGCGAGCTGTGGCGTGCCCTGACGGAGTCCGAGTCGTTCACCTTCGGGGACCGCTGGCGCGTGCAGGCCCGCATCGACCGCCTCAACGACCTCGGGTTCGACGTCGGCGAGCTCGACATCACCACGGACGTCGACGGCACCAGCGTGCGGATCCAGCCGAAGGTCGTCGACGCCGGTCACCACTCGCGCCGGCTCATGCGCCTCACCGGGCTCGACGTGCAGGAGAACCAGGCCCGCCGGCTGCTCAACGACCTGGACGAGTACCGCGCGGCCACCGACCGGCAGCGTGAGGACGAGTCGTTCGTCGCGCACGACTGGCTGACCGAGATCTTCGAGCCGGCCGTGCGCAGCGTCCCCCGGGACTTGCGCGGCAAGCTGGAGCCCGCGCAGATCTACCACGAGCTCCTCGACCACCGCTGGTACCTGTCCGAGCAGCAGGGCCGCGACGTGCCCATGAAGCAGGCCGCGAAGAGCTACGTGAAGAACATCCTGCCGACGCGCCCCGACGAGCAGGCGATCCTCGGCGTGCAGGCGGGCGAGATCCCGGACACCGACATGTTCCCCCAGGTCGACCCGGACCAGATCATCGGCTGAGCGCCGGCACCGACGTGCTGGTGCCGGCCGCTGCCTGCGGCCCCGGCCGGCTCAGACGGCGCGCTGGCGGGCGACCTCGAACAGGGCGATGCCCGCGGCGACACCGGCGTTGAGCGACTCGACGGCCGACGCGATCGGGATCGACGCGATGGCGTCGCACTGCTCGCGGACCAGCCGCGACAGACCCTTGCCCTCGGAGCCGACCACCAGCACGAGCGGGTCGGTCGCGTACGGCAGGTCGGTGATCGACACGTCGCCGCCACCGTCCAGCCCGACGACGAAGACCCCCGCCGACTTGAGCCCCTGCAGGGTCCGCACCAGGTTGGTCACCCGGGCGACCGGCACGCGCGCCGCAGCACCCGCGGACACCTTCCACGCCGACGCCGTGACGCCCGCCGCGCGCCGCTCCGGCACCAGCACACCGTGCGCGCCGAACGCACCGGCCGACCGCAGGACCGCCCCGAGGTTGCGAGGATCGGTCACGCCGTCGAGCGCGACGATCAGGGCCGGGCGGTCGGTCTCGGCGGCGGCGTCCAGCAGGTCGTCGTCGTCCGCGTACGCGTACGGCGGCACCTGGATGGCCACGCCCTGGTGCACGGACCCGTCGGTGAGGCGATCCAGCTCGGCGCGGCTGACCTCGAGCAGCGGGTAGTTCGAGTTCCCGGCGGCGCTGATGATCTCGCGCGTGCGGTCGTCACCCTCCAGCCGGGACGCGATGTAGACGGTCGAGACGGGGATGCCCGCGCGGAGCGCCTCGACCACCGAGTTCCGACCGGACACGATCTCGTGCGTCGAGCTCTTCCGACCACCCTTGGAGCCGGCGGCGCTGCGGCTCGCGCCCGCCGACTGGCGTCCCGACGTGCCGCGGGTCCCGGCGACCGCCCGGCGCTCCGCGGCGACCTTCGCCTTGTGCGCGGGGTGGTACTCGCGGTCCTCCGCCTTGGGCGTCGGCCCCCTGCCCTCGAGGGACCGGCGGTTCTTGCCGCCCGTCCCCGCGCTGGCGACCTTCTTGGAGCCGCCCTTGCGGACGGCGCCGCGGCGCTCAGAGTTTCCGGCCATGTTCAGTTCTCCTGTCTTCTGAGCGACCCGAAGGTCGGTCAGCTGTCCTCTGCAGTGTCGTGCCTGTGGTCGGGCTGCTCCTGCGCTCCGCTGCGGGTGAGCGCCGCGCCGCGCCCCTCACCCTCCGCTGCACCCGGATCAGTCCTCGGTGCGCGCGGCGAGTGACCAGCGCGCTCCCGTAGACGAGTCCTCGACGACGATGCCGGCCGCGGCGAGGCGGTCCCGGATCGCGTCGGACGTGGCGAAGTCGCGGGCGGCACGGGCCTGGGCACGGGCCTCCAGCTCGGCGGCGACGACGGACTCCAGCGCCCGGGCGTAGCGCGCGTCGCTGCCGTGGGCGCGCCACTGGCTGCCGCCGGGGTCGAGGCCCAGGACGTCGAGCATGGCCCGCAGCACCACCATCGCGTCGCGGGACTCGCCGAGGTCGCCGCGCGCGAGCGCGGAGTTGCCGGTGCGCAGGTGCTCGTGCACGACGGCGAGCGCGGCGGGCACGTTGAGGTCGTCGTCCATCGCGGAGACGAACTCGGCGGGCAGCTCGACCCCGGCGACCTCGGCGTCGTCGGCGACCCCGACCTTCTCTGCCGCGCGCTCGACGAACCCGGCGAGCCGGTCCCAGGTGGCCTCGGCCTCGCGCAGGGTGTCGTCGGTCCACTCCAGCATCGAGCTGTACTGCACCGCGGTCATGGCGTAGCGCAGCACCGCGGCGCGCTCCTTGGCCAGCACGACCGTGACCAGCAGCCCGTTGCCGAGCGACTTGCTCATCTTGGCGCCACTCTGCGTGACCCAGCCGTTGTGCAGCCAGTACTGCGCGAACCCGTAGCCGGCGGCCCGCGACTGGGCCTGCTCGTTCTCGTGGTGCGGGAAGCGCAGGTCGAGCCCGCCCCCGTGGATGTCGAAGGACTCCCCGAGGTACCGCTGCGCCATCGCCGAGCACTCCAGGTGCCAGCCCGGGCGGCCGCGACCGAACGGGGTGTCCCAGGACGCCGTCTCCGGCTCACCCGGCTTGGCGGCCTTCCAGAGGGCGAAGTCGCGGGGGTCCCGCTTGGCGGCGTCGTCGACGGTGCCGTCCGGCGCGGGGATCATGTCGTCGACCCGCTGGTTGGTCAGGGCGCCGTACTCCGGGTAGCTGCGCACGTCGAACCACACGTCGCCGGGGCCGGTCGTGTAGGCGTGGCCGGTGTCGACGAGGCGGTCCATCAGCTCGATCATCGCGGGCACGTGACCGGTCGCGCGCGGCTCGTAGCTGGGCGGCAGCACGCCGAGGGCGTCGTAGGCGGCGGTGAACGCCCGCTCGTTCGTGGCGGCCCACCCCCACCACGGCTCACCGGCATCGGCGGCCTTGGCCAGGATCTTGTCGTCGATGTCGGTCACGTTGCGCACCAGCGTCACGCGGTGCCCCGTGCGGCGCAGCCAGCGCACGAGCACGTCGAACGCGATGCCCGAGCGGAGGTGCCCGATGTGCGGCGGCGCCTGCACCGTGGCCCCGCACAGGTAGATGCCCACCTCGTTCGGCACGAGTGGGACGAAGTCACGCACCGTCCGGGTCGCGGTGTCGAAGAGGCGCAGGGTCACCGGTCAAGGCTACCGGCGCAGGGCCCTCGCGCCTTCCGCACCCCCGCAACCCCTGCCACCCACCCCCGAACCCCCGCGACCGGCCCCCACGACCTCGCCACCACACGCCCGGAACGCCTGCACAGATCCGGCCTCGAGCACGTCCTGCCACGGCCGGCTGCACCAACGCCCAGAACGTCCGAGCATCCGAGCGCCATGGCAACCGGATCCTCGGACGTTACGGGTGGACCTTCGGGACGTCCGAGCATCCGAGCGTCATAGCGACCGGATGCTCGGACGTTGCACCTGGGGTGGACGCAGCGCTGGGTCAGCCGAAGGTGTGGTGCTCGCCGCGGTACGTGGGGACCGTGGACTCGATCGTCGTGTCGCGGACGAGGTGGACCTGCTCGAAGCGCTCCATGACCTCGCCGGACTTGGCGTGCCGGAACCATACCCGGTCCCCCACGCGCAGGTCCGCGCCGCTAGACAGCCGCAGCGGCGTCTGGACCTCGCCGGCGCCCTCGCGGCTGGTCAGAGCCAGCCCGGCGGGCCAGACCGGCCGTGGCTGGCGCGACTTGGTGGCGGGGCCGGACGCGATGTACCCACCGCCGAAGGCCGTCGCGAAGCCAGGTGCGGGGATGCGGACGACGTCGAGGCTGAAGAACGCGGCGGGGCGCGGGGTGAACGAGCGGTAGGCGTCGAAGAGGGTCGGCACGAACAGGCCGGAGCCGGCGGTGACCTCGGTGACGACGGGGTCGGCGGCGCTGGAGGCCACGGAGCCGGAGCCCCCGGAGTTGACCAGCGTCAGCTCGTGGCCGACGGCGGACTGCACGGCGTCGACGACGGCGGCGCGGCGGACGGCCAGGTCCCGGATCGAGAGCCGCTTGACCGCGCGGACGGCGGGCGAGGAGTCGGGCAGCCCGGCCACCTGGGCCTCGTAGAACATGACGCCGACCACGTCGACCCCGGACCGTCGGGCGATCGCCGCGGCGAGCGCTCCTGCGTCGGCGGCGGAGTGCACCGGCGAGCGCCGGACGCCGAGGTGCGCGGCCAGCGGACCGAACCGGACCTTGAGGGAGGCGTCGACGTCGAGGCAGAGCCGCAGCGTGGTGCCGTGGGCGTCGGCGGCGCGGGCGGCCAGCTCGACCTGCGCGACGTCGTCGACCATGAGGGTGACGGCCCGGGCTGCGACCGGGTCCGACGCGAGGGCGTCGAGCGCCCCGGTGTCGACGCTCGGGTAGCCGAGCAGGACGTCGTCGACGCCCTGCGAGACCAGCCAGAGCGCCTCACGCACGTTGTAGCCCATGACTCCGGCGAACCCGGGGAGCGCCAGGACGCGTTCGAGCACGTGCCGGACGCGGACGGACTTGCTGGCCACGCGGATCGGCGTCCCACCGGCCCGGTCGACCAGGTCGGCCGCGTTGGCGTCGAGGGCGTCGAGGTCCACCACGACGAGCGGCGCGGGCAAGCCGTGCGTCGCCTCGTCGAGACGCTCGCCAAGGGTGCGGGTCATGCACCGGCTCCCGCGGTGACGGGCGAGTCGGTGTGCCGGGTGACGCCGAAGCGACCGGCGAGCACCGCCACGACGACGATCAGCACGATCGGCACGACGAACCCGTAGTGCAGCGAGGACGTGCTGCCGATGGCGCCGACGAGCACCCCGCCGAGCACCGCGCCGACGTAGTTGAAGACGTTGAGCCGCGCCACGACCGCGTCCGTGTGACCCGGCGCGAGGTCCCCGGCGGCCGAGAAGCACAGGGGCGCGATGACGCCGAGGCCGGCGCCGGCCACCGCGAACCCGGCGAGGCCCGCCCACGGTCCGGGTGCCGCGACCACGAGCACGAGCCCGGCGGCGCCGATCAGCGCCCCGGTGCGCAGCACGACCACGCGACCCCACCGCCGTACGGCCGGGTCACCCGCCAGCCGCGAGGCGAGCGTCGTCGTGAGGTAGGCGGCGTAGCCCAGGGGCGCGAAGGACGCGGCCGCCAGGAGGACGTCACCGAGGTAGATCGTGCTCCAGGTGGAGATGGCGGTGTCGGCGACGTAGAACGCGATCACGCCGAGCCCGAGCAGGAGCACGGCTCCCCACGGCACGACGGCCTTGCCGCCACCGGTGGCCGGCAGCGCCAGTGCCTCGTCGGGCGTCGCGACGCCGTCCGCGTGCACCGGGACCGTGACGCGCCACCCGGCGCGCAGCACCCCGACCGCGGCGAGGACCGCGACGAGCGTGCCGGCCAGCAGCGCGACGGCGACGGGGTCGGTCGGCGTGCGGCCGACCGTGCTCGCGACGAACACGGCGCCGGCGATGCCACCGACGGACCAGGACGCGTAGAACCCGGTGAGCAGGGACCGGCCGTACTCGCGCTGGATGGCCACGGCCTGCATGTTGGTGCCGGCGTCGACCATGCCGAGCCCGACGCCGTACACCGCGAACCCGAGCGCCAGCACGGCGAAGACAGGGGCCACGGCGGCCACGACGACGGCGGTCGCGACAACGAGGAGCCCCGCGCCGAGCACGATCCGGCTGCCCCCGGGCGTGCGGGCCACCCGGTCGGCGACGAGGGTGCCCAGCGCGGCCATGACGCAGACGCCGAGCACGACGAGCGTGACCTGCCCGTCGTCGATGCCGTAGCGGTCCTTGAAGCCTTCGAGGCTGGTCAGCACCGTGGCGTAGGCGAACCCCTGTCCGGCGAAGCCGGCGGAGACCGCGATCCGCGCGCGACGAGCCGACTCGGCGACCGTGGTGCTCACGCGAGCGTCGCGGCGGTGTCGGCCTCGAGCGAGGTCGGGACGGCCACCGTGGCGAGGAAGCGCCCGAAGCCCTGCAGCCCGGCGCGGGCCGCCTCACTGTCCCCGTCGACGAGCCAGGCGAGGGAGAACCCGTCGATGACCGCGACGACCGTGCGCGCCAGGGTGCCGCGCGGGACCGTCCAGCTGACGTGCGCGGACCGCTCCACCAGGTCCAGGACCTGCTCGGCGGCGGCCCACTGGCCGCGGTACTGCTCGATGGCGACCTGGTTGAGCTCGGCGTGCCGCAGCGAGGACGTCGTCAGCTCGTAGCTCAGCAGCTGCGGGCCGCGGGACTCGCGGATGCCCGCCCAGAGGGCGTCGATGACGCCCTCGATGACGGACTCCGGGTCGACCGCCTCCGGGGGGAGCTCGCCCAGGCTGCGTTCGAGGTTGGCCGACGTGATGGCGTGGGCCATGGCGCGAAGGAGCTCGTCCTTGTCCTGGAAGCAGTAGTGCACGACCCCCAGGGAGACTCCGGCCTCGGCGGCGACGGCGCGCACGGTGGCGGCATCGATGCCGTCCCGGCTCGCGACGGCGAGAGCGGCCTCGATGAGCTGCTCGCGCCTCTCGGCCACGGGCAAGCGGTTCATGACAGGGTTCCCCTCCCTCTAGCGACGGCCCCACCGGCCGACCACCGCCCGGTGGGCGAGGCCGACGCCTCCCCCAGTGCACAGTTCAATAGCACTTGTCACGATAGTCAAGGACTTGACGCACTTGACTTGGACAACCGACCAGGACAACCTGTCACTATTATGGGACGACTGCACGCATCTGGCGACTGGCAAAACTGGGCACGCACCGCACGTGCGACGCCCGTCAGGGTGCTGCACCCCCGTGACCTGGGAGAACTCTCCTCCGCAGTGCGTTCGGGAGCGGTCGACGGGCTCCGCGTCCGGGCTGTCGGCGGCGGGCACTCTTTCACCCCCGTGGCGGTCACGGACGGGGTCCACATCCGTCTGGACTCGTTGGACGCGGTCGAGCGTGTCGAGCCTCAGACCGACGGCACGACGCACGTCACCGTCGGCGCCGGCATCCGTCTGGGCGCTCTGAACACCCTCCTCGCGGACCGCGGTCTGGCCATGCGCAACCTCGGGGACATCGACAAGCAGTCGATCGCGGGTGCCATCTCGACCGGCACGCACGGCACCGGGGCGAGGCTGGGTGGGCTGGCCACGCAGGTCGTCGGCGCCCGGCTGGTCACGGCCACCGGCGAGGTCGTCGAGACGTCCGCGACGCAGCAGCCGGAGCTGTTCGAGCTCGCCCGGCTGGGGCTGGGCAGCGTCGGCGTGCTCGCCGCCGTCACCCTCGAGGTGGTCCCGGCGTTCCGCCTGGAGGCCCGCGAGGAGCCGTGGCCGCTGGACGAGGTCCTCGAGCAGCTCGACGGCCCCGACGGGCTGGTCGAGGGCAACGACCACTTCGAGTTCTACTGGTTCCCGCACACGCGCCGCGCGCTGACCAAGCGGAACAACCGCGTCGCCGACGAGGTCGACGTCCCCCTGCCGCGGCTGCGCGGGTGGGTGGACGACGAGCTCCTGTCCAACGCGGTGTTCTCCCTGGCCAACGGGGTCGCCACCCTGGCCCCGTCGACCACGGCGTCGATCAACGGGTTCGCGGCCCGCGCGCTGTCGTCGCGCCGGTACACCGCCCCGTCCGCGGAGGTCTTCGTCTCGCCCCGGCGGGTGAAGTTCCGGGAGATGGAGTACGCGGTCCCCCGCGACCGGCTGGTCCAGGTGCTGCAGGAGATCGATGCCTGGATCGAGTCGAGCGGCGAGCGCGTGCCGTTCCCCGTCGAGGTGCGGTTCGCCGCGGCGGACGACCTGTGGCTCTCGACCGCGCACGGTCGCGCGACGGCGTACGTCGCGGTGCACCAGTACCTGCGGCTGCCGTACGCGCGGTACTTCGCGGCCGTCGAGCGGATCGTCGCCCAGGTGGGCGGGCGGCCGCACTGGGGCAAGATGCACTGGCTCGAGGCCGAGCAGCTCGGCGCGCTGTACCCCCGCTTCGCCGACGCCCAGCGCGTGCGTGCCGAGGCCGACCCCGGCGGCGTCTTCAGCAACCCGTACCTGGACCGGCTCCTCGGGTCCGGTCACCGCCGCGCGGCGTAGCCCTGCGCGGGTAGACAGCGACAGCGGCGTAGCCTGCGCGGGTAGACAGCGACAGCTGCGTACCTACCGCTTCGCGACGGTCGAGCCGCGGATCACCAGGCGGCCGGCCACGTACTCGGTGCCGGACCCGGTGTCCACGCCGTCGAGCGCGGCGAACACCCGCTGGGCAGCGGTGCGTCCGAGCTGCTGCAGGTTGGCGTCGATGCTGGTGAGCTCGGGGCGGGAGTTGGTGGTCAGCACCTCCCAGTTGTCGAACCCCATGACCGCGAGGTCGTCGGGGACGGTCCGGTGCAGGTCCCGGGCGGTGTCGAGGGCGCCGCGCGCGATCTGGTCGGAGCCGCACAGGATGGCGTCGATGTCGGGGTGCCGGGCCAGCAGGACGGCGGCGGCGTCGCGCCCCCAGCCCTCGGACCACTCGCTGTACATGACGTCGCCGACGAGCTCGAGCCCGGCGGCGCGCAGCCCGGCGACGACGCCCTCGGCACGGTCGCGGGCGGCGGCGTAGGCGGGCTCGCCGGTGATGTGCGCGATGCGGGTGCGGCCGCAGGCGATGAGGTGCTCGACGGCGACGCGGCCGGCGTGGGCGTTGTCGGGGGTGATCGAGAGGTCGGACGGGTCGTCGGACGGCGCGTACGCGTACACGACGGGGACGGGGATCGCGTGCCCGAGCGAGGGGCGCGGGTCGGTCTGCCGACCGACGACGATGAGCCCGTCGACGCGGCGGCTGAGCAGGGCGCGCAGGTGGTACTGCTCGCGGATGGAGTCGCCGCGGGCGTCGCAGAGGAAGACGTTGACCTTGCCTGCGCCGAACGCGTCCTCGGCGCCCATGAGGATCGGGATGACGAACCGGCCCTCGAGGTCGCTGGTCAGCAGGCCGACGGTGCCGGTGCGCCCGGCCAGCAGTCCCCGGGCGAGCGGGTTGGGGCTGAACGAGAGCCGTTCGGCTGCCTCCACGACGCGCTGCCGGGTGCTGTCCTTGACCTGGTCGCGACCGTTCAGGGCCTTGGAGGCGGTCGCGACGGAGACCCCGGCGAGGCGCGCGACGTCGGAGAGCGTCACGGCGCGGGCTTGTTCGGCGCGGGCCACCGGGACCACCTCCTCGTCGGCGAGTGTCGTTCGTGATCGAACTGTAACCGCAGCAACCCGTTGACGCGCCACCCCTCGCCGCCCTATCTTCAGAAAACCTTTTCGGCATGTTTCGGGATCGGGTCGGCTCCTCGGGGATCGTCCAGGCGTGCACGTCAGCGCGCCATGGACGCCCCGTCGGACCGACCGGTGCGCCCCATCCGATCCGCGGGCACCGACAAAGGGTTTCGCCCCAGAACAGATCCCCCAGGGGTGCCGACGACGGCACCCGCTCGACGAAGAGCACGAGGAGACGCCCATGAGGATCACCCGCACCCGGTCGGCAGGCACCCGCCTGGCCGCCGGGATCATGACGGCCGGCTTGCTGGTCGGACTGGCGGCGTGCAGCAGCGCAGATGACGGCGGCGACGACGGTGCTGACGCCGCCGTCAGCGCCGGCCCGGACGGGACGGACGACGGCACCACGCTGACGCTCTGGACCCGCGCACCCCTGGAGAAGCAGGCCAAGCTGCTGGTCGAGGCCTACAACGAGAGCCACGAGAACCAGGTCGAGCTGACCGTCGTCCCCAACGACGACTACGTCGCCAAGGTCGGCGCCGCCGCCGGCTCGGACGGCCTGCCCGACCTGTTCGCCGCCGACATCGTCTACGTGCCCAACTGGGTGCAGCAGGGCCTGTTCCAGGACCTGACCGAGCAGATCGACGGCCTCAGCTTCAAGGACGAGATCAACAAGGGCCACCTCGCCGCCGGGACCGCCGACGGCAAGGAGCACGTCCTGCCGTTCGTGCTCGACCTGTCGATGCTGTTCTGGAACAAGGACCTGTTCGCCGAGGCCGGGCTCGACCCGGAGAAGGCGCCGGCCAACATGGCCGAGTACGCCGAGGCCGCCAAGGCGGTCCAGGCGCTGAACAAGCCCGACACCTACGGCACCGCCACCGGCCTGAACTGCGGCGGCTGCCTGGTCTTCACCTGGTTCCCCTCGGTCTGGGCCGACGGCGAGCAGGTCATGAACGAGGACGGCACCGAGTCGCTGCTGAACAGTGACACGGCCAAGGACATCTACTCGACGTGGAAGGACCTCTGGGACTCCGGCGCGGTGCTCCCGTCGTCCGAGGACGAGGCCGGTCCGACGTGGACCGCCGGCTTCACCGAGGGCAAGGTCGGCCTGATGTTCTACCCGGCGACGCTGCTGTCGTCGACCACGGGCTTCGACGTCGGCGTGTCCGGCATCCCCGGCCCGGAGGGCGGCGCCTCGACGTTCGTCGGCGGTGACGGCATCGGCGTCTCCAAGGACTCGGAGAACGCGGCACAGGCGTGGAACTTCCTGTCCTGGATGATGTCCGAGGACGCGCAGGTCGACGTGCTGGCCAAGAACAACGACGTCGTCTCGCGCGCCGACCTGGCGGACAACGAGTACGCCGCCAAGGACCCCCGCCTGGTGACCATCAACGAGGTCGCCGGCCAGGGTGACACCCCCGTCGCGCTGAACTTCCAGCAGGCGTTCAACGCACCGAGCAGCCCGTGGCTGACCCTGGTGCGCGACGCGGTCCTCGGCGACGGAGCGAACGTCGACGCGGACAACGACGAGATCACGGCGGTGCTCGGGCAGTAGCTCGTGACCGGTGGGGTGCCGTCACGCCACGGCACCCCACCTCCCGCCCTGGAACTCCGCACGAGAGGCACCCCATGACCGTCCAGACGGCCACACCCGCACCGCCCCGCAGACGCGCCAACGGCCACCGCCTGCGCGGCTGGGCCTACGCGTCGCCGACCGCCCTGTTCGTCCTCGTCCTGTTCGTGGTGCCACTCGCGCTGGTGTTCCGGATGAGCGCGTCGAAGTGGCCGCTGCTCTCGGGCGACCAGGGGATCAACTTCCCCGACAACTTCACCGCCGCGGTCGACAACCGGTTCTTCGTCGACTCGGTCGTGTTCACGCTGAAGTACACGATCCTGGCGACGATCCTGCTGATCGCCCTCGGCCTCGGGCTGGCGCTGATGGTGCAGGAGTCGTCGCGCTGGAAGGGCCTGCTGCGCACGTCGTTCCTGGTGCCGAGCGCCCTGGGCCTGGCGTCGGCGTCCCTGCTCTTCTACGTGCTGTACTCCCCGCTGGCCGGACCGCTGGCGCCCTTCATGGAGCGCATGGGCTGGAGCTTCCTCGGCTCGCCCGACGCCGCGCTGGCCTCGACGCTGTTCCTCATCGTCTGGCGGTACGCGGGCTTCTACATGCTGCTCATGCTCGTCGGCCTGCAGGCGATCCCCGGGGACATCTACGAGGCGGCCCGCATGGACGGCGCCAACCGGTGGCACACGTTCTCCAAGATCACGATCCCGCTGCTCAAGCCCACCCTCGCGCTGACCACGATCCTGTGCGTCACGGGGTCGCTGCTGGCGTTCGAGCAGTTCTACATCCTCACCAAGGGCGGCCCGGACAACAGCACCATCACCGTGGTCCAGCTCATCTACTCGGTCGCGTTCCAGGGCCAGAACGACCTGGGCGTCGCCGCGGCGCTCTCCGTGCTCGTCCTGGCCGCGCTCGTGGTCATCAACGTCGTCCAGCTCCGCGCGTTCCGCGGCTCGGACGAGAGCTGAGGGGCCGACGATGACCATCGCCAGTGTCCAGAACCACCCCGACGCCGACGTCCCGGAGATCCTCCCGACGCACCGGACCGCCCCGCCGACGACGATCGCCGGCCTCGCGCTGCGCACGCCGTTCTGGGTGTTCTCCGGCGCGCTCGCCGTGATCTTCCTGTTCCCGCTGGTCTGGACGTCGGTGGCCTCCGTGTCGCCGCACCCGGGCACCGGGCAGGTGGACGGCTGGGGCTTCGGCAACTACCGCACCCTCGCGCACTACCAGGCCGGCATCTGGCAGTACCTGTTCAACTCGGTGTTCGTCTCCGGGCTCTGCGTGGTGCTCACGCTGCTGATCTCGACGCTCGGCGGATACGCGTTCGCGCGGTTCCGGTTCCCCGGCCGCAACGCGCTGTTCCTGCTCACGCTCGCGATCCTCATGGTCCCCTACGCCACCCTGCTGATCCCGCTGTACGTGCTGCTCAACACGATCGGCCTGCAGAACTCGCTGGTGGGCGTGGCCCTGGTGCTCACGATGTTCCAGCTGCCGTTCTCGACCTTCATGATGCGGATCTCGTTCGAGTCGGTCCCGCGGGAGCTGGACGAGGCCGCGATGGTCGACGGCTGCTCGTCGTTCTCGGCGCTGTGGCGGGTGCTGCTCCCGGCGGTCCGCCCGGGCCTGATCACGGTGGGGCTGTTCGCGTTCCTCGCGGCCTGGAACGACTTCTTCGCCCCGCTGATCCTCATCAACGACTCGAACAAGATGACGCTCCCGCTCGCGGTGTCGAACCTGCGCGGCCAGGTGCAGGGCGTCGTCGACTACGGCGCCACCGAGGCGGGCGTCGTCGTGCTGGCGCTGCCCTGCATCGTGCTCTTCCTCCTGCTCCAACGACACTACGTGCGCGGCTTCATGTCGGGTGCGCTCAAGGGATGACGATGACGACCACCACCACGACCGCCGCAACCCCGGTCGCACCCTCGCACGGCACCCTGCGCCCGCTCGGGCTCGACGACGTGCGGATCACCGGCGGCTTCTGGGCGCAGCGGCAGGCCGTCAACGGCACCGCGAGCCTCGCGCACATCGAGCACTGGATGGAGCGCGAGGGCTGGATCCCCAACTTCGACGTCGCGGCGGCGGGCACCCTGTCCGACCTCGACCGCGGTGGCCGCGAGTTCTCCGACTCCGAGGTCTACAAGCTGCTCGAGGCCATGGCGTGGGAGATCGGCCGCACGGACGACACCGCCCTCGACGGGCGGTTCCGCGCGCTCGTCGGGCGCATCGCCGCCGCCCAGGAGGCCGACGGCTACCTGAACACCAACTTCGGCCGGCCCGGGCAGCGACCCCGGTACTCCGACCTGGAGTGGGGCCACGAGCTCTACTGCTTCGGCCACCTCTTCCAGGCGGCCGTGGCCCGGGCCAGGACACGTCCCGACGCCGACGACGGCCTGCTCGCGATCGCCCGCCGCGCGGCCGACCACGTCGTCGAGGCGTTCGGCCCGGACGGCATCGCGTCCGTCTGCGGGCACGCCGAGATCGAGCCCGCGCTCGCGGAGCTGGGGCGCGCCACCGGGGAGCGCCGCTACCTCGACCAGGCCGCGCTGTTCGTCGAGCGTCGCGGCACGGGGACCCTCGCGGACATCGAGCTCGGCCGGGCGTACTACCAGGACGACGTGCCGGTGCGGGACGCGACCGTCCTGCGCGGGCACGCCGTGCGGGCCAACTACCTGGCCGCGGGCGCGGTCGACGTCGCGGTGGAGACCGACGACGACGACCTGCTCGACGCGCTGACCACCCAGTGGGAGAACACCGTCGCGCGCCGCACCTACGTCACCGGCGGGCAGGGCTCGCAGCACGAGGGCGAGGCGTTCGGGTACGACTTCGTCCTGCCCGCGGACCGCGCGTACTCCGAGACCTGCGCCGGGGTCGGCTCCGTGATGTTCTCGTGGCGCCTCCTGCTGGCCCAGGGTCTGCCGCGGTACGCCGACCTGATCGAGCGCACGCTCTTCAACGTCGTCGCCACGTCGCCGTCCCACGAGGGCACCGCGTTCTACTACACGAACACCCTGCACCAGCGCGTGCCCGGGACCGTCCCGCCGACGGACGTCGCGAGCCCCCGGGCATCGTCGTCGCTGCGGGCCCCGTGGTTCGCCGTCTCGTGCTGCCCGCCGAACGTCGCCCGCACCCTGGCCAGCCTGGCCGCGTACGTGGCGACCACCGACGACGAGGGCCTCCAGCTGCACCAGTACGCGCCGGCCCGCATCCGCACGGCCCTGGCAGACGGCCGCCGCGTCGAGCTCGACGTCGAGACCGCCTACCCGGGCGACGGCGTCGTCCGCGTGACCGTCGCCACCACCGAGGACCGGCCGTGGACGCTCACCCTGCGGGTCCCCTCGTGGGCCGCGGGTGCAGAGCTCCGCACCCCCGAGGGAGTGCAGCCGACGACGCCCGGCACGGTCTCGGTGCACCGGAGGTTCGCCGCGGGCGACGTCGTCGAGCTGCACCTGCCGATGGCGCCGCGGGTGTCGAGCCCCGACCCGCGCATCGACGCGGTCCGCGGCTGCGTGGTGGTCGAGCGGGGCCCGGAGGTGCTGGCGCTGGAGTCCGTCGACGTCGACGGCACCGACGTGTCGCGGGTGCGGGTGGACCTGGGCGCCGGGCTGCGCGAGGTCGACGGGCGGGTGCTGGCGACCCTCGTCACCGTCGCACCGGCCGACGACGCGTGGCCGTACGGCTCCCCGTCGACGGACGCGGACCGGCCCCGCTCCGAGGCCCCCCTGATCGCGTACCACGACTGGGCGAACCGGGGACCGTCGACCATGCGGGTGTGGCTCCCGGTGGCCTGACGATCACCCGGTGGGGTGATCGCCGGATCGGCAGCGGCCTGGCTCTGGCCCTGGGACCTGGGTCAGGTGCAGAGTGTGCCGGTGGCCCTCACCAGCAGGGCCGTCGTCGCGAGCGCGTACGGCGGTCCCGAAGTCCTTCGCCTCGTCGACCTCGACCCGGGAGACCCCGGCCCCGGCAACGTGCTGGTCGACGTCCGGGCGGCAGGGGTCAACCCGACCGACTGGAAGGGCTACGCGGGCGCCTACGGCACCAACCCCGCGAACCTGCCCATGCGGCTGGGGTACGAGATCT
The DNA here is from genome assembly GCF_054049655.1 of Cellulomonas sp. P5_C5. NCBI lineage: Bacteria > Bacillati > Actinomycetota > Actinomycetes > Micrococcales > Cellulomonadaceae > Cellulomonas > Cellulomonas sp. P5_C5. Next base: position 190,515 of record NZ_JBFULY010000004.1, read on the forward strand.
CCGGCGTCGTGAGCGCGGTCGGGCCCTCCGTGCGCTGGCTCTCCCCCGGCGACGAGATCATCGCGTGGCGCGTCACGGGCGGCTACGCGGACCGGATCGTCGTCTCGGAGCAGGTCACCGTGCGACGGCCGGCGAACCTCGACTGGCCGGCGGCCGCCGGGCTGCTGCTGGCCGGCGCCACGGCGGTCCACACGCTCAGCGCGACCGGCACCCGGGACGCCGACGTCGTCCTCGTGCACGGCGGCTCGGGCGGCGTCGGCCGCATGGTCGTCCAGCTGGCCGTCCTGCGCGGCGCCCAGGTGATCGCGACCGCGTCCCCGCGGCACCACGACGACCTGCGTGACCTGGGCGCGAACCCGGTGGCCTACGGCGACGGTCTGCTCGAGCGGGTGCACGAGGCCGCCCGGCACACCGGAGCCGTCACGGTCGCCATCGACACCGTCGGCACCGACGAGGCGCTGGACACCTCGGTCGCGGTGGTCACCGACCGCGACCGCATCGCGACGATCGCGGGCTTCGGGCGGGCCGGTGAGCTGGGCATCAAGGCACTGGGCGGCGGACCGGGCGCGGACCCGGGGACGGCCGTGCGCGAGGCGGCGCGGGCACAGCTGGCGGAGCTGGCCTCCGACGGCACGCTCGACGTCCGTGTCGCGCGGACCTATCCCCTCTCGGACGTGGCGCAGGCCCACCGGGACGGCATCGCGGGGCACGCGGCCGGAAAGCTCGTGCTGGTGCCCTGATCCGCCACGCGTCCGCCGTGATGCTCGGGCCGCTGGGAGCGGCTGGCGCAAGGGCTCTCAGAACGGCAGCGGCGGCGGCGTCTCGCTGATCTCGCGGCGGTGCTGGTCGTCGAGCTCGCGCAGTCCGGCGCTGGTCGCCTCGAGCACGTCGAGCGGGACGCGGACGCGGATCCGGATGGCCTGAACCCCGTTGTCCCGGACGGGCAGAAGGGGGCGTGCGAGCGCTCCCACGATGGGGAGCCTCTCGGTCTTGGCATCCGACGACTGTGTCACGCCGGGGACGGTACTGGACTGCGAGACCGGACGCTACCCCTGATTTCGGACACGCCGGTGACCTGCGCGCACACGCCGTCCGCTATGCGGTATCGATTTCCACCGCGAGCGCGCAGAGCTCGTCCAGGACCCGCCGGACCACCAGTCGCTCGGCCCGGTCGCGTCGGAGCAGCGCGTCGATCCGGCGGCCGGCCCGGACCCCCGCCAGAGGCACGAGCCGGACCCGCGACCCGCCGCCGAAGGTGTACCGGGGCAGCAGCGAGACGCCGTGACCGGCCTCGACCAGGGCCTCGACCACGTGGAAGTCGTTGACGCGATGCACGATCCGGGGCGCCGACCCCGAGCGTGCGGCGACCGCGCCGAGCACCGTCGCGACGGGGAACCCCTCCCGCACGGCGATCCACGGCAGGTCGCGCAGGTCCTCGGGACGGACCTCGGTGCGCTGCGCCAGAGGGTGGTCGTGCGGGACGGCCACGTCGAGCGGCTCCCGCAGCAGCGGCACGACCTGGACGGCGCGGCCGCCGGCCCAGCCGAGCCCGTCGTCGGGCCGGTGCGCGACGACGACGTCCATCCGGTCGGTCAGCGCCACGAAGTCGTCCTGGGCGACGTCCTCGTCGGTGCACTCGAGCGTGATGCCCTCGATGTCCTGCACGCGCGTCAGGAGGGCGGGCAGGAGGAGCTGCGCCCCGCTCTGGAACGCGGACACCCGCACGACGCCCTGCGGCCGCACCAGGAACTCGTCGCACGCGGCGCGCGCCCGCTCCAGGGCCACCGCGACGTCCACCGCCGCCTCGGCCAGCGCCTCGCCCGCCGGCGTCAGCCGCAGCCCGCGCCCGACCCGCTCCGTCAGGGGCACACCCACCTCCCGCTGCAGGAGGGCGACCTGCTGGGACACCGCCGACGGCGTCAGGTGCAGCACCGTCGCGGCGGCGGTGACCCCACCCTGGGTGCCGACCGTCCGCAGCGTCTCGAGCGCGCGGGGATCCATGTAGTAACGCTACATCGACATGTCATGACTATTCGCTGGTGCTGCACGATGGGCGGGCCGCATGCTCGGGACCATGCCCACCCGCGACCGCCTGATCGCCGCCTTCGTCGCCGTGCTCTGGGGCCTGAACTTCCCGGCGATCCACCTGTCGCTCGAGCAGTTCCCGCCCTTCTTCCTCGTCGCGCTCCGGTTCGCCCTCCTCGCCGTCCCGACCGTGCTGCTGGTCCCCCGGCCCACCGCACCCTGGCGCTGGATCCTGCTGTACGGCCTCGGCTTCGGCGTCCTGCAGTTCGTGTTCCTCTACCTGGCGATGTCCAGCGGCATGCCGACGGGGCTCGCCTCCCTGGTCCTGCAGTCGTCGGCGCCGTTCACGGTGCTGCTGGCCGGGGTGCTCCTGCGGGAGCGCATCACCGCGCGGCAGGGCGCAGGAATCCTGATCGCCGTCGCCGGTCTGGCGGGCATCGCCGCGCACCGCGCCGGGCTCGCCGGCGGCGCGACCCTGGTCCCCGTCCTGCTGACCCTGTGCGGCGGGCTGGGCTGGGCCGTCGGGAACCTGGGCAACCGCCGCGCCATGCAGGCGCAGCCGGGCGAGCCGTTCCGGCTGCTTCTGTGGATGTCCGTGGTGCCGCCGCTGCCGCTGCTGGCGCTGTCCCTGGTCGTCGAGGGTCCGGCGGCGATCGCCGGCTCGTTCCAGGGCCTGGGCAGCACCCAGGGGCTGCTCGCGCTGGCCGGGCTGTTCTTCACGGTCGTCGTCGCGACGCTCGTCGGCACCGGGCTGTGGACCGCGCTCATGGGGCGGCACCCGTCCAGCACGGTGGCGCCGTTCTCGATGCTGGTCCCCGTGGTCGGCATCGGCGCCTCGTGGCTGCTGCTCCGGGAGCGCACGTCGCCGGTCGAGCTGGCGTGCGGTGCACTGGTGCTCGCGGGCGTGCTGCTCGGCAGCATGCGCCGGCGTCAGCCCGAGCCCACCACCAACGCCGTGGCGATCGCCGCGACGCCCTCCCCGCGGCCGGTGAGCCCGAGCCCGTCGGTGGTCGTGGCCGAGACGCTGACCGGAGCCCCGACGGCCGCCGACAGCACCGCCTCCGCCTCCGCACGCCGCTGACCGATCTTCGGGCGGTTGCCGATCACCTGGACCGCGACGTTGCCGATGGCGAACCCCGCCTCGCGCACGCGTCGGGCGGCCTCGCCCAGCAGCACCGCACCGGCAGCACCGGCCCACTGGGGCTCCGACGTGCCGAAGTTCGACCCGAGGTCGCCGAGCCCGGCGGCGGACAGGAGCGCGTCGGCAGCGGCGTGCGCGGCGACGTCGGCGTCCGAGTGCCCGTCCAGGGGCCGCTCCCCCGGCCACGCGAGCCCGGCGAGGTGCAGGACGGCGCCCTGCGCGGGGTCGGGGTCGTAGGCGTGCACGTCGACGCCGATCCCCGTGCGGGGCAGGGTGCTCACTCGTCGCTCTCCGTCGGCAGGGCGGCGACCGCGAGGTCCCGCGCGGTCGTGATCTTGGCGGCCCGCTCGTCACCCACGACGACCCACACGGGCTCGCCTAGCCGCTCGATCAGTCCCGCGTCGTCGGAGGCGGCCAGCGCCTCGTCGTGCGCGTCGTCGGCGCCGTGCGCGTGGGCCCGCCGCAGGAGGTCGCGGGCGAACCCCTGCGGGGTCTGGACGGCGCGCAGCTCGGCGCGCGGGACGGTCTCGAGCACCGGCTCGACCGTGACGCCGCGGTGGGGTGCGACGCGCTTGATGGTGTCCGTCACCGGCAGGCCGGGGACCACCGCGGGGTGCCCGTCGCGCACCGCCTCGATGACGCGGACGACCAGCGACGGCGGCGCGAGCGGTCGGGCGGCGTCGTGCACCAGCACGACGTCCACGTCGGAGGCACGCGGGTCCGCGTCGAGGGCGGCCAGACCCGCCGCCACGGAGGCCTGCCGGGTGGCGCCGCCGGCGACGACGAGCAGGGCCACCTGGTCCGTCAGGTCGGACAGCTCGCCCGCGATGGCGTCGAGGTGGAACGCGGGTGCGGTGACCACCAGCACCCGGACGCGATCGTCGCCCGCCGCACGCGCCGCCAGCAGGTTCCGGGCAGCGTGTGCGACGAGCGACTGACCTCCCAGAGGCACCAGGGCCTTCGGGAGGGAATGACCGAGCCTGCTGCCGCTCCCGGCGGCAGTCAGCACTGCAGCGACACTCACCGTGGTGGTGGCGTCAGGACGCGAGGACCTCGTCGAGGATCGCTTCGGCCTTCTCCTCCTCGGTGTGCTCGGCGAGTGCGAGCTCCGAGACGAGGATCTGGCGGGCCTTGGCGAGCATGCGCTTCTCGCCCGCAGACAGGCCGCGGTCGGCGTCGCGGCGCGAGAGGTCGCGCACGACCTCCGCCACCTTGATGACGTCGCCCGACGCGAGCTTCTCGAGGTTCGCCTTGTAGCGACGGGACCAGTTGGTCGGCTCTTCGGTGTAGGGAGCGCGGAGGACCTCGAACACCTTGTCGAGACCTTCCTGACCCACCACGTCACGCACGCCCACCAGGTCGACGTTCTCAGCCGGGACCTCGATGGTGAGATCTCCCTGAGCGACCTTGAGCTTGAGGTAGAGCTTGTCCTCTCCGCGGATGGTTCTGGTCTTGATCTCTTCGATCAATGCCGCACCGTGGTGCGGGTAGACAACGGTCTCCCCAACAGTGAAAGTCATCTGCAGGTGTCCCCTTTCGCAGAGGGGTATCTTATCACGCCGTTTTTGGCCTTTTGCCGCGTGATTACGGCCATCTGCGCAGGTCACAGGCAGGTCAACGGCGGGCCGCCCGATGCTCCGCCGCCGAGCCGGTCACGCGTCCTGCACGCCCGGCGCACGCGTGCGCGGCGGCTAGGCTGGGGCCCGACGGAGACGCTCCGTCGCCCAGCCCAGCCCGCAGCGCCCACGTCCCGAGGAGTCATCGTGACCTCGCCCCGCCCCCGCACCCTCCGGGTCGCCGCCCTCGTCGTCGGCGTCGCCGTCGCCGGGCTCACGATCGCGGGCTGCTCCGCGACCAACCAGATCACCACCCAGAACCTGTACTCGGCGTCCGACGGGGTCCGCTTCGTGCTCGGGGACGTCCGCGGCAGCAACCTCCACGTGCTCGTGGAGGCCGAGGGTGACCCCGGGACGCTCCAGGGCGGGCTGATCAACGACAGCAACGAGGACCGGTCCGTCACGCTCGCGATCGGCGACGACGAGTCGGTCGTCCAGCTCGGCCCGAAGGAGACCGTGCTCCTGGGTGTCAGCGACGCCGAGCTCGAGGGCTTCACCGAGGTGACGTTCCCCTCGATCGACGCCCCTCCGGGCGGCCTGGTGCCCATCACCATCTCCACGCCCGAGGACGGCTCGATCGTCGAGCAGGTGCCCGTGCTCGACGGCACCCTGCCCGAGTACGCGTCGCAGGTGCCCACCGCACCCGCCGAGGACTGAGCACGACGCACAGAAGGGGCCGTCCGGACGTCCGGACGGCCCCTTCTGCGTGCTGCGACAGCTCAGCCGAAGCGGCCCGAGATGTAGTCCTCAGTGGCCTGCACGCGCGGCGAGGAGAAGATCGTCGCGGTGTCGTCGATCTCCACCAGCCGGCCCGGCTCACCCGTCGCGGCGAGGTTGAAGAACGCCGTCCGGTCCGAGACGCGCGCCGCCTGCTGCATGTTGTGCGTGACGATGACGATCGTGTAGTCGGACTTCAGCTCCGCGATGAGGTCCTCGATGGCGAGCGTCGAGATCGGGTCCAGCGCCGAGCACGGCTCGTCCATGAGGAGCACCTGCGGCTTGACCGCGATGGCGCGCGCGATGCACAGGCGCTGCTGCTGCCCGCCCGAGAGCCCAGACCCGGGCCGGTTGAGCCGGTCCTTGACCTCGTTCCAGAGGTTGGCGCCGCGCAGCGAGGCCTCGACGACGTCCTGGGCGTCGCCCTTGGAGATGCGCTTGTTGTTCAGCTTGATGCCGGCCAGCACGTTCTCCGCGATCGACATCGTCGGGAACGGGTTGGGGCGCTGGAACACCATGCCGACCTGGCGGCGGACCGCGACGGGGTCGATGTCCGACCCGTACAGGTCGACGCCGTCCATCGCGACGCTGCCCTGCACGTGCGCCCCGGGGATGACCTCGTGCATGCGGTTGAGCGTCCGCAGGAAGGTCGACTTCCCGCAGCCCGACGGGCCGATGAACGCGGTCACCGAGCGGGGCTCGACCGCCATCTCCACGTCGGCCACGGCCCGGAAGTCGCCGTAGAAGATGTTCAGGTCCTTGACGTCGATGCGCTGTGCCATGGGTCTGTCTTTCAGCCGAGGTTCTTGGGGGCGAAGAAGCGGGTGATCAGGCGGCCGATCAGGTTGAGCAGCATGACGATGAGGATCAGCGTCAGCGCCGCGGCCCAGGCCCGGTCGTAGTTGATGGTCGGGATGCACTCGAGGTCGCCGGGCGTGCAGGGCACGAGGCCCTGCGAGTACTGCCGGTAGACGTAGACCGGGAGCGTCATCATCCGGCCCTCGAACAGGTTGAAGTTGATCGAGTCGATGACGCCGACCGTGATGAGCAGCGGTGCGGTCTCGCCGATGATGCGCGCGATCGCGAGCGTGATCCCTGTGCCAATGCCGGCGATCGAGGTGCGCAGCACGACCTTGATGACGACGAGCCAGCGGGGCACGCCCAGCGCGAGGGCCGCCTCGCGCAGCTCGTTCGGCACCAGCCGGAGCATCTCCTCGCAGGAGCGCACCACGACCGGGATCATCAGCACGCTCAGCGCGACCGCGCCGACGATGCCCATGCGGATGCCGGGACCGAGGATCACGGCGAACAGCGCGTACGCGAACAGGCCGGCGACGATCGACGGGATGCCCGTCATCACGTCGACGAAGAACGTGACCGCCCGTGCGAGCGCGCCACGGCCGTACTCCACCAGGTAGACGGCGGTGAGCAGGCCGATGGGCACCGAGATGACCGTCGCGGCGAGGGTGATCTCGAGGGTGCCGATGATGGCGTGGTAGATCCCCCCGGCGTCCATGCCGCCGAACACCCCGCGCATCGAGTRCGTGAGGAAGTACGCGTTGAAGCGCTCGATGCCGTTGATCAGCACCGTCCAGGACACCGAGATCAGCGGCAGCATCGCCAGCAAGAAGGCGCCGTAGATGAGCCCCTTCATCAGGCGGTCMTTGCGGTGGCGGCCCTTGTCCACCTGGCGCAGGAGCGCGCGCAGCTCGGCGTTGCCCTCGGGGAGGGTCGTGGCGGTCATCAGTTGGCTCCCGAGAAGTCCTTGCGGCGCGCGACGATCGCGCGGGCGGCCATGTTGACGACGAGCGTGATGACGAACAGCGCGAGGCCCGTGGCGATCAGCGCCGAGACGCCCAGCGGGTTGGCCTCGGGGAACTGCGCGGCGATGTTGGCCGCGATCGTCTGCTGCTGCCCTGCCTCGAGCAGCTTGAACGAGTACAGGAAGCCGGGCGACAGGATCATCAGGACGGCCATCGTCTCGCCGAGCGCGCGGCCCAGGCCGAGCATGGCGGCGGACACGATGCCCGAGCGGGCGAACGGCAGGACCGCGACCCGGATCATCTCCCAGCGCGTGGCCCCGAGCGCGAGTGCCGCCTCCTCGTGCAGGCGCGGGGTCTGCAGGAACACCTCGCGGCTCACGGCCGTGATGATCGGCAGGATCATCACGGCGAGGACCAGACCCACGGTCATGAGCACGCGAGCGGTCGGTGAGACGGTGCCCGCGAAGAACGGGATGAAGCCGAGGTACTCGTTGAGCCACGCCCAGATCGGCTTGACCATCGGCGCGAGCACCAGGCCGCCCCAGAGGCCGTACACGACCGACGGGATGGCCGCCAGCAGGTCGACCAGGTAGCCGAGGCCCGACGCCAGCCGACGCGGCGCGTAGTGCGAGGTGAACAGCGCGATCCCCAGCGCGATCGGCGTCGCGATGACCAGCGCGAGGGCGGCGGCGAGGACCGTGCCGAAGATCAGCGGGCCGACGAAGTCGAGGAGCGACGTCGCCTCGCCCATCCACGTGACCTTCTCGGTCAGCTCGGCCGCCGGCGTGGTCAGCGCCGGCCACGCCCGCAGGACCAGAAAGGCGGCGACGGCGACGAGCACGACGAGGATGAGGGCGCCGGCGCCGGTGGCGGTCCACCGGAACAGCCGGCTCGCGCCCCTGTCGACCACGCGCGTCCGACGGCGGCGTCTCGGCCGGGGCGACTCGACGTCCTCGGCCGGGCGCACGCCGTCCTGCGTCGGCGGGCTCTGGGTGCTGGTCACTTCTCTCCTGCTGCTCGTGGTGGGTGGTGCACCGCCGGCGGCGGACCCGTCCTCCCCCCGAGGCGGGCCCGCCACCGGCGGGTCGTGGGACGTCAGGCGGCTGCGGTGATCGAGTCGATCGCTGCCTGGACGTCGGTGCGGAGCGTGTCGGACAGCGGGGCGGAACCGGCCGCGCTCTCGGACGCGGACTGGCCCTCCTCGCTCACCACGTAGCTGAGGAAGCCCTTGACCAGGTCGGCCTGCTCGGCCGTGGCGTACTCCAGGCACGCGATCGAGTACGACACGAGGATCAGCGGGTAGGCGCCGGCCTCCGTCGTCTCACGGTCGATCTTGATGACGATGTCGCCGTCGGCGCGCTCCTCGTCCCGCGGGGAGGCGTCGACCGCGGCCGCGGCAGCCTCCTCCGACGGGGCGACCCACTCCTCGCCGACCTTGATGCTGGCCACGCCGAGCGTGCCGACCGCCGAGTTGTCGGCGTACGCGATGGTGCCGTCGCCGCCCTGGACCGTCTGGATGACGCCCGAGGTGCCCTGTGCCGACTCGCCGCCCTCGATGGGCCAGTTGCCGTCGGCCTCGTACGTCCACGCGCCACCCGAGGCCTTGGCCAGGTAGTCGGTGAAGTTCTTCGTCGTGCCGGACTCGTCCGAGCGGTGCACGGGCGTGATGGCCGTCGCCGGGAGCGTGGCGTCGGGGTTCTCCGCCGCGATCTCGGGGGCGTCCCACGTGGTGATCTTGTTGTCGAAGATCCCCGCGATGGTGGCCGCCGAGAGGTTGAGCTCGGTGACGCCCTCGAGGTTGAAGACGACCGCGATCGGGCTGATGTAGACCGGGATGTCGATGGCGCCGGTGGTGCAGACGCCCTTGGCCTGCTCGAGCTCCTCGCTGGTCAGCGCCGAGTCGGTGCCGGCGAACTGGACCGAGCCGTCGAGGAACTGCGTGCGACCGCCGCCGGAGCCCACGGGGTCGTAGTTGACGTTCACGTCGGGGTTGGCGCTCTGGAAGCCGGCACGCCAGGCATCCATCGCCTTCTCCTGCGACGTGGCGCCGGCGCCGTTCAGGTCGCCACTGAGCTCGCTGGCCTGCTCGGGGGCGCCGGACGTGCTGTCGCCGGACCCGGTGGGGTCGTCCGATCCGCAGGCCGTGAGGGAGAGGGCGACGGCGCCGGTGAGGGCGATCGCGCCGATCCGGCCGTGGAGGGAGAGCTTCACTGTGTTCCGTCCTGTCGATCAGGTGCGCACCGATGTGTGCGCGGCGATGCTGACCGTAGGAAGTCGACGTGACCGGGTGGACCGCATCCGGTGAACCGCAGGTGAACGGTGGCCGACGAGTCGGACGCGCGTCCGGGCACGGTGATGCCCCGCACGCCAGGGCGGGCGGGGCATCGTGGTGCGCGCTACTCGCCGTCGTCGGTGAGCTTGTAGCCCAGGCCGCGCACGGTCAGCAGCAGCGTCGGGTTGCCGGGGTCGGTCTCGATCTTGGCGCGGACGCGCTTGACGTGGACGTCGAGCGTCTTGGTGTCGCCGACGTAGTCCGAGCCCCAGATGCGGTCGATCAGCTGGCCGCGGGTGAGCACCCGCCCCGCGTTGCGCAGCAGCAGCTCGAGCAGCTCGAACTCCTTGAGCGGGAAGGCGACGAGGTCGCCACGCACCCGGACGGTGTGGCGCTCGACGTCCATCCGCACCGGTCCGGCGACCAGCAGCTCGTCGTCGTCCTCCACCGGCAGCGGAGCGGGTGCACCGGATGCGACCACGACCGCCTCGCGGCGGCGCAGCACCGCCCGGACGCGGGCCAGCAGCTCGCGCGACGAGTACGGCTTGGTGACGTAGTCGTCGGCACCCAGCTCGAGGCCGACCACCTTGTCGATCTCGTCGTCCTTGGCGGTGAGCATGATGACGGGCACGTCGCTGACCAGGCGCAGCCGGCGGCACACCTCGGTGCCGGGCAAGCCGGGGAGCATGAGGTCGAGGAGCACCAGGTCGGCGCCGAACTCGTCGAACCTGCTGAGCGCCTCCGGCCCGGTGGCGGCCGTGACCACGTCGAAGCCCTCGCGCTCCAGCTGGTAGGTCAGCGGGTCCCGGTAGGACTCCTCGTCCTCGACGAGCAGGATCCGGGTCATGACGCGCTCCGGCGCACGTGCGCTCCTTCGGTCTCGGTGAGGGGCAGCTCTCGCACCGTCGAGGCGGGCTCTTCCTCGGCGCGTGGCAGGCGCAGCGTGAACGTCGAGCCGCGGCCTGGCTGCGACCAGACGGTCACCTCGCCGCCGTGGTCCGCGGCGACGTGCTTGACGATCGACAGGCCCAGACCCGTACCGCCGGTGTCGCGGGAGCGCGCGGGGTCCACCCGGTAGAAGCGCTCGAACACGCGCTCCTGCTCGGCCGGGGTGATGCCGATCCCCTCGTCGACCACGGCGATCTCCACGAGCTCCCCGTCCGTGCGCACCCCGACGCCGACGTGCGACGCCTCCCCCGAGTACGCGACGGCGTTGTCCAGCAGGTTGCGCACCGCCGTGACCAGCAGGTCGTGCTGCCCGAGCACGCGCGTGCCGCGCACCCCGCCGATGTCGAGCCGGACGTGCTTGGCCTCCGCGGTGGTCCGGGCACGGTCGACGGCCTCCGACAGGACCGTGTCCACGTCGACCAGCCCGACCTGACCGAGCGCGCCCGCCACCTGCAGCCGGGACAGCTCGATGATCTCGTGCACCAGCGCCGACAGCCGCGTGGCCTCCGCCTGCATGCGGCCCGCGAACCGGCGGACCGCCTCCGGGTCGTCGGCGGCGTCCTGGACCGTCTCGGCGAGGAGCGCCAGCGCGCCCACCGGGGTCTTGAGCTCGTGCGACACGTTCACCACGAAGTCGCGGCGGATCGCCTCCAGCCGGCGCGCCTGCGTCAGGTCCTCCGCCAGCACCACGAGGTGGTCCGCGCTGACCTGCGCGACCCGCACCTGGACCATCAGCACGCCGGGGCCCACGGGGCCGCGCGGCACCTCGAGCACCTCGTCGCGGATCACCCCGTCGCGTCGCACCAGTGCGATGAGGTCACGGATCGCCGCCGGGGCCACCCGGCCGTCCCGCACGATGCCGAGGGCGTGGGCCGGGGCGCTGGCCCGCACCACCTGGTCGGACTCGTCGAGCACCACCGCGGCCGAGCGGAGCACCGCGAGCGTGCGGACCAGGCCGTCGTCGAGCGCGGGCTTCGGCTGCGCCGGCACGTCGCGCTGCGACGCCTCGCTCCAGCGGAACGCGAGGGTCGCCCACACCCCCACCAGCAGCCCGAGGCCGCCCGCGAGGAGGAGCATGAGCCCGTCGATCCCGTCCACGACACTCACAGTAGGACGCGCCGGGCGATGCACCGCGCCGATGAGGCCCGAGCGCGCCACGCCGCCGTCGAGCGTTCACCGACCGTTCACCCGGGGYCGCTCCAGCGAGCGGCCCCGGGGTCGAGCACGGTCTCAGCCGAACGTCTCCATCAGCAGCGACCGCTCCGCGTCCGTGAGGTTGGTGGCGACCAGCGTGCTGTGCAGGCCGTGCATCCGCTCCCCCAGCCGGTCCATGTCGGCGTTCTCCGTCACCGCGCAGAGCAGCGACGTCCCGACGGTGATCTGCGCGCGGATCTCGTCCAGCTGGCTCTCCGGGATGCCGACCGCGGACACCGCCTTGGTGATCGCCCCGGCGGCGGCACCGACGGCGACGCCGAGCAGCGGCACGAAGAAGAGGCCGCCGAACAGCAGGCCCCAGAACGCCCCCCAGCCGGTGCCGCGCAGCTTGTCGTCGTGCGAGTGGTGCATCTCCGGCTTGTCGGCGCCCTCCGGCCAGCTGATGACCGCGTGGTCCACGATCTTGACCAGTCCGTCACCCTGCGCACCCTTCAGTGCCAGGACGGCCTTCTGGGCCCCGTCGACAGTGTCGAACTTCCACGCCGTGAACGTCGTCATCGTCGTCTCCTCTCCTCGGTTGTCTTCTCAGCGGCTTGCTCGAGCGACCTCATCACCGTGCACCGTCAGGGCCCACAGGATGAAGAAGTCCAGGACGATGGCGATCAGCGACCACCACGGCGTGACGGGCAGCGACACGAACTGCGCGAGCAGGTTCACGATCACCAGCACGACCGCGAACACCCGCGCCCAGCCCCGGCCGGAGAACAGCGCGAACCCGACGAGCAGCAGCAGCACCCCGAGCGCCAGCTGCACCCAGCCCCACGTCGAGACGTCGACGACCGCGATGCCGTCGGGCGACCAGGAGACGACCGTCTTCGGGGAGAACACCGCCACCGCCCCGGAGATGATGTTGAACAGTCCTGCGACGAGGATCGCGAACGCCGCGAACCACACCCAGCCGACCCAGGCTGTGACCTTCTGTGCCATCGTGCATCTCCTTCTGTGGGTTGATCGCTAGAGCCCTGAGATGCCGTCCCCGATCATCTTCGCCCCGATGACCAGCAGCGGGACAGAGATGATGACGGCGTCGTGGTGGACCATCCAGACCTTTGCCGTGCACCGAGGTCGCCGACGCGATGAGCAGCAGGTTCGTGGGGATCAGGAACGCGAACCCGTGGGAGCGGGCACGACCGCTCGCCGGCATCAGGACCCTGGCGACGATCGGCATCGGGCTCAGCAGCGCGCCGACGGCAACCGGCGACGACTGGCCGATGGCTGCTCCCACGGACGACCTCCTGCGCTCGGGTGATCTCCTGGCAGGCTATTGGTCCGACCTCACCGGCGGGGACGAATCGCCCCAGATCCCCGGTACGAGTTCTCCCCCACCGCAACGGCCGTCGTCCGTTCACCTGGCCGCGCCCGGATGTTCACCTGCCGATGGCAGCCTGACGCTGCGCGCGGCACCTGCCGTCGCGGCACGAGAGGGAGCACATGCGGGACATCTTCGACGCCGAGCTGCACCAGCTGGGCGAGGACCTGGCGGCGATGAGCGGCCGGGTCGAGCACGCCATCACCAACGCCGGCATCGCGCTGCTCACGGCCGACCTGGCGCTCGCGGAGTCCGTGATCGCCGACGACCTGGCCATCGACGCCATCGAACGGGACCTCGACGAGCGCTGCGTCCTGCTGCTCGCGCAGCAGCAGCCCGTCGCGACGGACCTGCGGATCGTCGTGTCGGCCCTCCGGATGAGCGCCTCCCTGGAGCGCATGGGCGACCTCGCCCGGCACGTCGCCCAGGTGGCTCGCGGCCGGTACCCCCGGCACGCCGTGCCGCAGGCGCTGTCCGGCACGTTCGCAGAGATGCACGACGCCGCCGTCCGGGTCGCCCGGCGCACCACGACGCTGCTGAACAGCCGTGAGATCCAGCTGGCCGAGAGCATCGAGCAGGACGACGACCTGCTCGACGAGCTGCACGAGGACACGTTCGCGGCGCTGCTGGGCGGCTCCTGGGCCGGCACCACGCAGGAGACCATCGACGTCACGCTGCTCGGCCGGTACTACGAGCGGTTCGGCGACCACGGCGTCTCGGTCGCCCGCCGGGTGACCTACCTGGTGACGGGCGCCGCCCGCCCGGAGCTGGACCGCACCGCCAACTGACGAACCCCACGACGTCCGAGCATCTGGTCGCTGKAGCGCTCACTTCCTCGGACGCAACGGGGCAAGACACGACAACGTCCGAGCAAGTGGTTGCCAGGGGGCTCACTTGCTCGGACGTTGCTGTCTGTCAGGGGGTGACGATCGGGAACGTGTTCGACGTCGAGTCGACGTAGGTGAGCAGGCGGCCGAGGGCACCCTGGTCGCCGGCGAACTCGATGCCGTCCTTCTCGTGCACGAACAGCAGCTGGATGAGCAGCGCCTTGGTGAGGGTGACGGTCAGGTCGGCGGCCGCGGCGCGCTCGCCACGGACCGCGTGGATCAGGGCGCCGTTGGACAGCTCCGTCCGGTAGGTGAACCCCTCGTCCGTGAGCACCCAGTCGATCGCCAGCTTCTCCGACCCGGCGCGAGGGCCGTCGATGCGGACGCCGATCGAGTCGAACAGCTGCGTGATCGTCAGGCCGCCCAGGGTCGACGGGGTCGACAGGTCGGGCGGCGGCGCGGCGATCCCCTCGGTCAGCTCCTCCGCGCCGCGCAGGTAGAAGTTGCGCCAGGTGGCGTTCTCGGAGCCATGGCCCAGCGTGGTGAGCGCCTGCGCCAGCAGGCCGCGCGCACGGTCGGTGTCACCGCCGCCGAACACGACGTGGCTGGCGAGCGTGGTCGCCCAGCGCAGGTCGTCGGTGTCCCCCGTGGCCAGCAGGGACTCGACCGTGTCGAGCGCGTTGTCGGCACCGCCCGCGAGCGCGATGATCCGCGCCCCCTCCTTCTGCGGCGGCAGCTCCCACAGGTGGGCCGGGTTGCCGTCGAACCAGCCGAGGTAGCGCTGGTAGATCGCCTTGACGTTGTGGCTGACCGAGCCGTAGTAGCCGCGCGCGCTCCACGCCTGCTCCAGACCGGGTGACAGCTCGAACTCCTCCGCGATCTCGATGCCGGTGAGGCCGTGGTTGATCAGGCGCAGCGTCTGGTCGTGCAGGTACTGGTAGAGGTCACGCTGGGTCGACAGGAAGCTCGTGATGCGCTCGGTGCCCCACGTCGGCCAGTGGTGCGACGCGAACACCACCTCCGCCTCACCGCCCCAGAGCTCGAGCGCCTCGTGCATGAACCGGGACCAGGCGCGCGGGTCGCGCACCTCGGCACCGCGCAGCGTCAGGAGGTTGTGCAGGGTGTGCGTCGCGTTCTCGGCCATGCAGAGCGCCTTGTGGTCCGGGAACCAGATGTTCATCTCCGCGGGCGCCTCGGTGCCCGGGGTGAACTGGAAGACCATGCGGACGCCGTCGACCGTCGCCTCCGTGCCCGTCTCCGACACCGAGACCGTCGGCGCCGCGAGCCCCAGGGAGCCGTTCGACGTCGCCATGCCGAGCCCGCAGCCCACCTGCCCCGTCGGGCCCGCCGGCAGGTCCATGGCGTACATGTAGACGGCGCGACGGGACATCGCCGGACCCGCGTAGACGTTCTCGGAGACCGTGTGCGCGAGGAACCCCTCGGGCGCGTAGACCGGGATGTCCGGCCCGGTCAGGGCGAGCATCCCGCCGTAGTGGTCCGCGTGCGAGTGCGTGATGACGATGCCGGTCACCGGACGGTCGCCGCGGTGCGCGCGGTACAGGGCCAGTGCGGCTGCCGCGGTCTCCGTGCCCATGAGCGTGTCGACGATGACGACGCCGGTGTCGCCCTCGATGAACGACATGTTCGACAGGTCGTACTGCCGGACCTGGTAGACGCCCTCCACCACCTCGAACAGCCCGCCTGCTGCGGCGAGCTTCGCCTGCCGCCAGAGGCTCGGGTGCACGGTGTCCGGGGCGTCGCCCTCGAGGAAGTCGTACCGGTGCGGATCCCAGACCAGCTGGCCTGCGGAGCCGAGAAGGGGCTCGGACGGGATGTCGGCGATCTTCCCCCGTGCCACGTCGTCGAAGTCGGACGTGTCCTCGAAAGACGGAAGTGTCATGTTTCGGAGTCAATCAGAACCCTGTTGTGACGGCACGGCGACGTAGAAAGAACGCAACGTCCGAGGAAGTGAGCGCTGTGACGCGCACTTCCTCGGACGTTGCGGGAAAGGGCAGAGGGTTAGCGGCCCTGGTTGGCGACGGCCTTGATGGCTTCCGCCGCGGCCTCCGGGTCCAGGTACGTGCCACCCGGGTTGGTGGGCTTCAGCGTCTCCTCGTCGAGCGTGTACAGCAGCGGGATGCCCGTCGGGATGTTGATGCCGGCGATGGTGCTGCTGTCGACGTCGTCGAGGTGCTTGACCAGGGCGCGGATCGAGTTCCCGTGCGCCGCGACCAGGACCGTCTTGCCGGACCGCAGGTCGGGGACGATGTCCGACTCCCAGTACGGCAGCGCGCGGACGAGGACCTGCTCGAGCGCCTCCGCGCGCGGGATGGGCTCACCGGCGTAGCGCGGGTCGGCGTCCTGCGAGAACTCCGAGCCCAGCTCGATGTCCGGCGGCGGGAAGTCGTAGGAGCGGCGCCAGAGCATGAACTGCTCCTCGCCGTACTCGTCCAGCGTCTGCTTCTTGTCCTTGCCCTGCAGCGCGCCGTAGTGCCGCTCGTTCAGGCGCCACGAGCGCTTGACGGGGATCCAGTGGCGGTCGGCGGCGTCGAGCGCGAGGTTGGCGGTGGTGATCGCGCGGCGCAGCAGGGACGTGTGCACGACGTCGGGCAGCACGCCCGCGTCGGTCAGCAGCGTCCCGCCGCGCACGGCCTCTGCGGTGCCCTTCTCCGAGAGGGGCACGTCCACCCAGCCGGTGAACAGGTTCTTGGCGTTCCACTCGCTCTCGCCGTGGCGGAGCAGCACGAGGGTGTAGGTCATGGGTCCATCCTGCCGCAGGGGTCAGCGGACGTCCCGGGACGTCCGACCCACGGTCATTACGACACGACGCGGGACGCCCGGACCTCGCCCGCCACCGAGTACACCTTGAGCATCTGGTCGGCGGTGGTCTCCCAGCCGAACCGCTCGGCCACCTGGCGCGCGCCCACCGCGTACCGGGCGCGGTCCTCCGACGAGGCCAGCACGTCGGCGATCACGTCGGCCCACACCTCCGGGTCGTGCCCGCGGACCAGCCGGCCGGACACGTCGTGGTCGACGATCGTGCGCAGCCCGCCGACGCACGCCGCGATCACCGGGACCCCGCTGGCCTGGGCCTCGGCGGCGACGAGCCCGAACGACTCGCTGCGCGACGGCATCGCGACCACATCCGCCGCGTGGTACCAGCGCGCGAGGGTGTCGCGGTCGGCCGGCGCGTGCACGAGGACGTCGTCGGGGACGCCGTTCATGGCCGCGAGCGCCTGGAGCTCCTTGACGGCACTGGACCGGCCCGACGGCCCGCCGAGCACGACGAGCAACGGGACCGGCCGGCCGGACGCCCGCAGCACGCCCAGCGCGCTGACCAGCACGTCCGGTGCCTTCAGGGCCTGCACGCGACCGGCGAAGAGCACGATCTGGCGGTCGGTGGGCAGCCCGAGCTCCCGACGGGCCGACAGCTGGTCCCCCGGCACGAAGCGGTCCAGGTCCACGCCGGGCTCGACCACGTGCACGCGGGCGGGGTCGGCGCCGTAGAGCTCGACCAGCTCCTCGGCCTCGACCGGGGTGCTGGCCACCAGGGCGTCGGCCTCCTCGACCAGCTGCTCCTCGCCGACGACGCGCGCCGTGGGCTCGGCGGTGTCGCCGGGGGCCAGGGACGCGTTCTTCACGCGGGCCAGCGTGTGCGCGGTGTGCACCAGCGGCACCTCCCAGCGGTCCGCCGCGATCTGGCCGACCTGCCCGGACAGCCAGTAGTGGGAGTGCACGACGTCGTACCAGCCGGGCCGGCGCGCGGCCTCCCAGCGGAGCACCCCCGCGGCCATCCCGCACAGGACGCCCGGCAGGTCGTTCTTGTCCAAGCGCTCGAACGGGCCGGCGGGCACGTGGTGCACGAGGATCGGCGGCGTCACACCGGGACCGACCTCGTCGGCCAGCAGCACCGTGCGGGCGGCGTCGCCGACGATGGGGCGGCCGAGCGCATCGACCCCGGGCAGCAGCACGGTCTCGGGCTGGTCCGACGACGTCGCGCGCGTGAAGATCTCCACGCGCGCGCCACGGGCCGCCAGGGCCCGCGCCAGCTCGATCACGTACACGTTCATGCCCCCGGCGTCACCGGTCCCGGGCTGGTCCAGCGGGGACGTGTGCACCGAGAGCATGGCGACGCGCGGGGCGTGCTCGAGGGTCACGGGTGCTCCTGTTCGCGGACGGGTCTGACCCCATTCTCACGCACAGAGCGCACCCGGGCGCGTCACGGCTGGGTGGCGGCCTCCGCGGCGTGCGCTCCGGACGAGCGCTTGCCGAACCGGCCCTTGAGGGCGCTGAGCCCGCTCGGCGGCTTGTAGTCCCCGCGGATCGGGAAGATGTTGCCGTCGGGCAGGAAGCCACCGGCCGTCGAGGGGTAGAACGACAGCTCGGGCCAGAGCGACACGATCTCCATCAGCTTGGCGCCGCGCGCGAACGCCGCGGCCAGCTGCGGGTCGTTGCCGGTGTACGTCAGCGTGTAGTCGTGGTCCTGCACGACCGTCTCACCGGTGGGCACCTCACCGCGGCGGGGCGTCCATCCCCAGGGGCTCTGTGGCTCCTGGTGGTTCCGGTCCGGACCCACCCGGTAGATGTCGAAGCCGTTGCGCATCGCGGAACCTCCTTGTTCGTCGTCGACGACCAGAGGATCGGCACGTCCGTGCAGGTCCTGGAGGTTTCCGGGCTCATGTCACCCGTTGGAGTCAGCGCACGACGAGCAGGTGCGGCGGTGCGATCCACGGCAGGTAGGTGCGATCACCCGTATAGGTGACGACGACGAGCGACGTCCGGGTGCCCTTGGGCAGCGCCACGACCGCCGTGCCGCGGGCGTCCAGGGTGGCCGACCCCTTGCGCGCGCCGTTGACCCAGACGTCGACCGTGCCGGTGGGGACGACCCCCGCGACGCCCGTGACCTGGACGTGCACGTCCTTGGGGTCGGTGCGCCGCACCGTCCAGTCGGTGCCGTCGGTGCGGACGGTCGGCAGCGTCTTCGTCACCGTCAGCGAGACGGCCGACGACGTCGACCCGAGGACCGGCGGGTCGGCGGCCGGGGCGCCCCCGTACACCGCGGTGACCGTGTGCCGGCCGACGGCGACGTCGGCCGGCAGCGCGACCTTCGCGGTGCCGTCCGCCGCCAGCGGCACCGTGGCCACCGACGTGCCGTCGACGAGCACCTGCACCGACCCCGACCCGCCCTGCACCGAGACCCGGGCGGTCACCGGCTTGCCGAAGATCGCGATCGCCGACGAGAGGGAGAGCCTGGTGGTCGACGCGACGGGGGGTGCGGTGGAGACACCGAGGACGTCGGCCAGGAGATCGACGGCGCCGGACGCGTCGCCGGACATCAGGGCGTGCTCGGCGTCAGCCGTGGTGGCGGCGTCGTCGGGCCCCGAGGCATCCTGCGCGAGGTCCCGGACGAGCGAGACGACGACGCCGGCCGCGGCGGCCGTGTCCCGGTCGGTGCCGTTCAGCTCCTCGGCCGCCGCGGCCAGGAGCCGGACCGCCTGACCGGTGCGCGCCGGGTCGAGCGCCGAACCGTCCCAGACGGGCGCGTCGAGCACGGCCTGCACGGCGTCCTGCGCGTCGCCGTCGGGCAGGGTGGCGACGAGCGCCGTCAGCCGGTCGCGCTGCGCATCGGTGCGCAGACCCCAGCCGTACGGGAACAGCGGCGCGTACGTGTCGTCGCCGACGTTGACGGGGACCTGGTCCGCGCTCGCGGGCCAGGTGACGGGCAGCCGGCCGGTTGAGGGCTGCGTGCCGAACAGGACGTCGGCGACGCCCGCACCCTCGGTGCCCGGCAGCCACGAGGCCACCAGCGCATCGATCGCGCCGAGCTGGTCGGTGACCAGCTGCGGGCGGCCCGACACGACGAGCACCGCGCACGGCAGCGCGCCGCAGACGGTGTCGATCGCGGTCCGGTCCGCCGCGCTCAGGCTCAGCGACCTCCCGTTGTTGCCGACGTCGCCCTGCCCCTCCGCGTACGGCGTCTCGCCGACCACGACGACGCCGACCTGCGCGTCGCCGACGGGCGCGGACGCGTCCTTGGAGTACGTGACGGACGCGTCCGCCGCCTGGATGCCTTCCAGGATCGACGTCCCGGTCGTGATGTCGCCCGAGCCGCCCTGCCACGAGATCGTCCAGCCGCCCGCCTGGTTGCCCAGGTCGTCGGCGTTGGAGCCCGCGACGTAGACCTTCGTGTCGGCGGCCAGCGGCAGCAGGCCGTCGGCGTTCTTCAGCAGCACCTGCGACCTCGCCGCCGCCTCGCGGGCCACCGCGCGGTGCTCCGGAGAGCCGACGGCTGCCGCCTGCGAGCGGTCCGCGAGCGGGGCGTCGAACAGCCCGAGCGCGAACTTCTGCGTCAGGATCCGCCGCACGGCGTCGTCGACCCGCTCCTGCGCGACGTCGCCGTCGTCGACCGCCCCGGTGATGGCCGTGATGAACGCACCGAAGTTGTACGGCGCCATCGCCATGTCGAGGCCTGCGTTCACCGATCGCGCCGCCTTGTCGGCGTACGTGCCGCCGGGCAGCTTGTCGATGCCCTCCCAGTCGCTGATGAGGAATCCGTCGAAGCCGAGCTCGCCCTTGAGCAGGTCGGTGTTCAGGGCGCCGTTCTCGTGCATCCGGACCGGGTCCGCCCCGTCGATCGAGACCGCCGAGTACGACGGCATGATGGAGCCGACGCCCGCCTCGATCGCGGGCACGTACGGGTCGACGTGCAGGCGCTCCAGCTCGGCCAGGCTGCCGACGCGCGTGATGCCCTGGTCGATCGGGTAGCCCGAGCCCGCGAGCGCCGGGTCGTAGGTGGTGCCGCCGTCGCCGACCCAGTGCTTGGCCGTCGCGAGGACCTTGTCGGGGCCGGACAGGTCGCTCGGGTCGGCGCCCTGCAGGCCCACGATCGCGGCGTCCGCCATCGCCGTCACCAGCGCCGGGTCCTCACCGAACGACTCGTACGAGCGGCCCCAGCGCTCGTCGCGCGTCACGCACAGGCACGGGGAGAACGCCCACGGGACACCGGTCGCGCGGACCTCCTGCGCGGTCGTGCGCTGGACCTCCTCGACCAGGTCGGCGTCGCGCGCGGCGCCCAGCCCTTCGTTGTGGGGGAAGATCGTCGCCCCGACCACGTTGTTGTGGCCGTGCACGGCGTCGACGCCGTAGAGGAGCGGGATCTGCAGCCGCGTGGACAGGGCCTGCCGCTGGAAGCCGTCGATCATGTCCGCCCAGCCGGTGGCCGTGTTCTGCGACGGGACCGAGCCGCCGCCCGAGAGCACCGAGCCGAGGCCGAGGTCGGCGATCTGCGCGGGCGACTGCAGGCCCAGGCGCTCGGCCTGGGTCATCTGGCCGATCTTCTCCGCCAGCGTCATCCGGCCCAGCAGGTCCTCGACCCGCTCGTCGGTGGCGTTCGTCGGGTCGAGATAGGCCGCGCCGACCGCGTTGAGGACGACCTTCGGGCTGGTGCCGACGGCCGCGCCCGTCGAGTCGAGGTCGATGGTCAGCGTGCGGGCGTCGTCGGCGGCCTCGGTCGCGTGCGTGACCACGTCGATCGTCTGGGTCGCGCCGGACGCCGTGCCCGCGGGGAACGTGAGCGTGCCGGAGAACGCGTCGTAGTGGGTGCCGGCGACCGCGGTGCCGGTGCCGTTCGCGTACTCGACGGTGACGTCCGCGGGCAGCGGCTGGCCGTCCGTCGTCGTCAGGGTCACCGGGACCTGCGCGGTCTCGCCCGGGTCGACGAGGACGACGTCCGGTGTCCCGACGGTCGCCGTCGGCGCCGGGACCGCCGAGCCGTAGAGCTGCACGTCGTCGATCGCCCAGGAGACGGGGGTCGCCGTGCCGGGCACGAACGTGACGGCGTACCCCCACGCGGACGTCAGGTCGAGGATCCCGTTGCGCGTCGCCGCGTCGCCCGGCTGGTAGCCGCTCAGCGTGAACTGCGAGAACGGGAGGTCGACGATCTTCCAGCGGCTGCCGTCGCTGGACCAGTTGTCCTTGAACGTCGCCGCCCAGACCTCGGAGTGCTCGCCGTCCGGGCCGCCGTCCTTGAGCTCGACCTTGATGTCGTCGCCGGCGGTCGGGGACGCCGGGCGCGTCGGCTGCGAGGCGTACCAGGCCAGCCGGATGCCCCGGAACGAGCTCCAGTCCTGACCGGCCGCGAGGTTCTGGCTGTACCCGCCCCAGCCGCCCGACGGGATCTGGTAGTCGCCGGACAGCACGTGGTTGCCCGCGGGGAGGCCGTCGCGCTCCTGCTCCGTGACGCCGAGGCGCACCAGGTCCGCGACCGAGCCCCACGTGAAGATGCCGACCGTGGAGCCGGGCGCTGCGATCGGCACCTCACCCTCCGCGTCCTCGATCATGCTGACCCGGTCGTACAGGCCGAGGTCGTCGAACGTCCACGCGCCCGCACCCAGGTCCGTCAGCGTGACCGCGAACCCGGTGCTCGCCGACGGGTCGAAGCGCGCGTCGGAGGCCGGGTTCCCCTTGAGCCGCAGCTGCGAGAACGCCACGTTGACCTGGCGCCAGCCGGCCGCGTCGTCGGTGATGCTGCGCTCGAACAGCTGGCCGCCGCTCTTCAGCTCGTACCGGAGCAGCCCGCCGCCGCCGGTGCCCAGGAACCAGAACGTGAAGCCGTCGTGCGCCGACCAGTCGGTGGCCGCGATGTCGTGCGTGAACCCGAACCAGTCGCCGGCCGCGGGGGTCCCGCCGACCGTCGCGACGAGCGCGCTGCCGCCACGGTCCACCGGCTCCGTGCTGAGCACCGGTGTCACCGGCGCGCTGATGCCCCACGTGGTGTAGCCGGCCGGCACGCCGGACTCGTAGTCGTCGAGCACCGTGACCCCGCCGACGTCCGGGAGGTCGCCGTGCGGGGTGATGGTGACCGTGCTCGTCGTGCGGCCGCCCAGCACCAGTCCGTCGGAGGGCTCCGAGAGGGTCAGCTCGACCGTGCGGACCTGGCCGAGCGGACCGTGGTCGACCGTCGGCACCGTGACGGTCGCCTCGGTCGTGCCCGCCGGGAAGGTGACCGTCTCGTCGACGGCCGTGTAGTCCGTGCCGGCCACGCCGGTGCCGCCCGTCGAGCGGACGCGGACCGTGGTGTCGGCGTCCGCCGCCGTCGCCAGGATCAGCGGGACGGTCGCGTCGTCACCTGCGGGGACCGTCGTGCCGGACGCCGCGAACGCGACCGCCGACTGCGTCGCCGTGCCGTAGACCTCGAACGAGAACAGCGAGTAGCCGTACCAGTGCGGGCGGGCGGGGTCCCAGTCGAAGCTGGTCCGCTGGTTCATCTGCAGCCGCACGTACCGGGCGTCGGTGGCCGCGAACGTGACGTCGTCCGTGCCGCCGTCGCCGGCCGCCTCGGTGTGCACGGTGGTCCACTCGTCGGGCACGGTGGCCACCTGGAGCTCGTAGCCCGCGGCGAACGCGGCCTCCCAGGCCAGGACCACTTGGTCGACGGACGCCTCCGCGCCCAGGTCGACCTGGAGCCAGGCGGTGAACTCGACGTCCTCGTCCGGACCGTTCCCGCTCGCCCACCGCGTGGCCGGGTCGCCGTCGATCGCCGCGTCCGGCGGGAACGTCCCGTCGCCGTCGGACTGGCTCCTGTCGGCCGTCGCCGTCCCGGTGCGCGCCAGGTCGCCCGGCGCCGCGACCGCGGGTGCGGCGAGGCCGACCAGCGTCAGCGGGACCACCAGCGCCAGGGCGGCGAGGCCGGCGGGAAGGGCGTTCAGACGGTCGGCACGGCGCACGGTCACTCCCCTGGTGACGTGGCCGGGCCCCGTTGCACGGCCACTGTCCGCGCGGGTCGGGTCAGTGCCTCGTTGCACCGCCGACGCGTGCGGTTCTCGCCAGACAATCACAAGCACTTACTGGGCGGTAAGTCGAGAAGATCACGATTCGGTAACGGGCTTTTCGGAGCATTCCAGACGCGGCAGCACGCGCGTCAGCCCGTCCCTGCACTCCCGCAGGTAGCGCTCGACGAGATCGGGCCGACGGTCCACCGCCCACCGCGTCACGTCGACCAGCTGCAGGACTGTCATCCGCGCGATGGTGACCTCGTCGTCCGCCACCCCCGCACCGCGCGCGAACTCCTCGTACTCGCCCCACGAGATCGTCCGGTCGCAGACGGCCCACTGGTAGACCTGCTGCGCGTCGGTCCACGGTGCCGGGCCCGTCTTGGCGTTCCCCAGTCGATCAGCACCGGTGCGACGCCGCGGCCGCGCGCGACGACGTTCCGCGGCGCCAGGTCACCGTGCGCGAGCCCGAACGAGAACGACCGCCCACCGAGCGCCTCGATCGCGTGCCGGATCAGCGCCGCGTCCTGCGGGCGGTAGGCCTGCCCGGCCAGGTCGTCGTCCTCCAGCGCAGCCAGGTTGTAGTCGACGTGCGCGCGCCAGGCCGCCCCCAGGTCGGCCCCGAACCGCGAGTAGAGCCCCGGCGGAGCACCGGCCAGACCGATCCGGCCACGCGCCGCGCGCACGTGCCCAACCACGTCCACGGGACGTCGACCTCGTCGTCCGCCGGCGGCACATATCCCGCCACCATGTACGGCACCMCGTCGACGGTCCCCGTCGCGACGAGCTCCGGCGTCGCGATGCCCACGCCCTCCGCCGCGGCCATCGCCCACGCCTCGACACCGAACACGTCGTCCCGCAGGTCGACGGGCAGCCGCACCACCCAGTCCGCCTCCGGTCCTGACACCCGGTAGACGCGGTTCACCACACCGCCGAGGCGCGTGACCGACCGCGGCGCCATCCCGTGCCGACGGGCGACGCTGCGCACGAGGTCGTCGTCGCTCACGTCGGCGATGCTGCCACCGGCTGCGCACGCCCCGCGAACAGATACTCGCGCCTGGCGCGCGCCGGTTCGCGACCGCCGCCCGTCCGCCGGTTCGCGACCCGCACCGGTGCAGTCCGGGAGCGCGGCCGCGCTGACCACCGTGCCGTCAGGCCGGCAGCACGCAGGTCGGCGACGGGAGCGCGAGCGTGCTGACGACGGTGCCGTCGGCATCGAGGACCGCCAGCCCGCTGGACACCTGCTCCGCGACGACCGTCCACCCGTCGACCACCTCGAGGTGCCGCGGCCACGCCCCGGGCAGCGCGTCGTCGGCGACCGGCTCGAGCAGACCGTCCGCGCGGATCGCGAACCGCGCGAGCACGTCCGACGACCGCACGCCGACCAGCAGCCGGTCGCCGTCCCGGACGATGTGCGAGGGCAGCCGACGCTCCGCCGCGGGCACCGTCGTCGCGGGCAGCGTCTGCACCAGCGTCCCGACGCCCGCCTCCCACGCCAGTACCCGGACCGTGACGTCGAGCTCGCCGACCACGTACGCGAAGCGTCCGTCGTCGCTGAACGTCACGTGCCGCGGACCCTTGCCGGCCGGGAGCGCCGCGGCGATCCCGTCCTCGACCAGCCGCCCGTCCTCGCGGCGGTAGCGACGGATCTCGTCGGTGCCCAGGTCGACCACCAGGACGAACGCGCCGCTCGGGTCGAGGGCGACGAAGTGCGCGTGCGGCGACTCCTGCCGGTCCTCGTCGGGACCCGACCCCACGTGCCCGAGCACCTGCGCGGGCCCGTGCGTCGCGAACCCGCCGTCCTCGTCCAGCGGCAGCACGCCGAGCGTGCCCGAGGAGTAGTTGGCGACGAGCAGCGTGCCACCGTCCTCGTCCAGCACCAGGTGGCAGGGATCCGCGCCGCCCGACGGCACCGTGTCCCGGTGGACCAGCGTGTCGCCGACCACGTCGAACACGCTGACCGTGCCGTCCGTCTGCTCGTTGACCGCGTACAGGACCGTGCCGCGCAGCGCGAGGAAGCTCGGCGACGGCGTCTCGACGACCTGCCGCGCGTTGCTCAGCGCACCCGTCTCGGGGTCGAGGTCGACCCGCCAGATCCCCTCCCCGAGCCCGACGGGCGTCCCCGCACCGGCGACGGGGTAGGTACCGATCCACAGGGGTGTCTGCTGCGCGCTCACGATCCCGGAGCCTACGGCGCGCACCCGACCACGGCCCGCGAACGTCCACACCCCACCCCCTCCACGAACGTCCGAGGAAGTGAGCGCTCCGGCGACCAGATCCTCGGACGTTCGTGGGGGTGGGGGCCTACAGTCGGGGCAGCACGTGCGGCTCCAGCGAGGTGGCGACGATGACCGAGCAGAACTCCCCTGCGACAGCCCGGTACGCCGTGCTCCCGGAGCCGGTGCGGCTGGAGGACACCATCGCGAGCGTGGAGACCGAAGCCGCGCCGGACCCGTTCATGGGCCGCGACACCGAGACGGAGTTCATGCTCCGGAACGCCGGCTGACCGCGGGAGTCCCACGTCCTACGGGGTCGTAGGCCACGCACCCAGCAACGTCCGCACATCCGCGCGTTCTAGCGACCGAGCGTGCGGACGTCACGCCCAGCTCCCCGCAGCGTCCGCACATCCGCGCGTCCCAGCAACCACATGTGCGGACGTTGCGTCACGAACGCGAGAGGTCCGCGCATTCGGATGTGCGGACGTCAAGCCACACACCCCAGGACATCCACGCGTCCGAACAGCCGCCTGTGCGGCGTCAGGGTTGTTCGTGGGTGCGGAGCCACTCCGCCGGGTCCGTGAGGACCGTGGACAGGGCGGCCAGGGCGCCGCCGGTCATCGCCGGGTACCGACCCGCGCGGGCCGAGGAGACCTCCAGCGGCGACCACGGCGCGAAGATCACCAGCTCGTCGAGCCGGGCAGCGACCTCGTCGTGCACGTGGTCGAAGAGCTGGCCGAAGGTGCCACCGAGCACCACCTCGCCGACGTCGACCACGTTGGCCACGCTCGCGAGGGCGACGCCGAGCGCTCGGGCGGCCTGCGCGACGGCGGTGGTCGCCCGGGGGTCCTCGGCAAGGAGCGCGTCGAGCAGGGCGTCGAGGCGAGCGGTCGGCGGCAGGCCCGCGGCGCGGAGCATGGCGTCCTGGCCGGCGAGCGCCTCGAGGCTCCCGTCGGAGGCGCGCGGCCCCCGGAAGGCATCGACGACGATGTGCCCGATCTCGCCGCTCCAGCCGTGCCTGCCGGGGAAGATCTCGCCGTCGAGGACGATCGCGCCACCGATGCCGACCTCGCCGGAGACGTACGCGAAGCTGGGTGACCCGCGGCGGGCATGGGCCTCTGCGCGGGCGGCGAGGTTGGCCTCGTTGGCGACGCGCGGCGGGAAGCCGGTCGAGGCCGAGAGGGCGCCCACGACGTCGACGTCCCGCCACCCGAGGTTGGGTGCGATCCGGAGCGGGCCGGTGACGCGGTCGACCAGTCCCGGCAGGGCCAGGGCGGTGCCGGCGACGCGGACGCCCGTGCCGTGCAGCCCGTCGATCACGGGGCCGACGAGCGCGGCGAGGCGGTCGAGGACGGCGGCGGGCTCGGCCCCCCGCAGGTCGTCGAGCTCGACGTGCTCGGCCAGCACGTCCCCGGCGAGGTCGATCGCGCGGACGCCCAGGTAGTCGACGTTGACCTCCATGCCGACGCCCGCGACGGTCCCCTGCGCGGGGGCCAGCGGGACGGCCGGACGCCCCGCGCGCTGCGTCTGCGTCGGGTCGAGCTCGCGCACCAGGCGCGCCTCGATGAGGTGGTCGACGAGCCCGGAGACGGTCGCCCGGGCCAGCCCCTCGGACGCGGCGAGCTGGGCGCGTGAGGGAGGCTGCGCGGCGTCGACGATCCCCCGCAGCGCGACCCCGAGGTTCTGGTCGCGCATCTGGGCCTGCCGGGCCACGCGCGACGGGTCGCGAGGCTCGGGCTGGGGCATGCGCTTGACCCTACCGGCTTCGCGGGATAAATTCATCCGGCAAACTAAACTCTCGCTAGTTCAAATTCATCTCGATGAGGAGACGCGTGATGGCAGCGCAGCCCACCCGTGCAGACAAGTTCTCGTTCGGCCTCTGGACGGTCGGCTGGAACGCCCAGGACCAGTTCGGCTCGGCCTCGCGCCCGTGGCTGGACCCGGTCGAGTCGGTCCACAAGCTGGCCGAGCTGGGCGCCGCGCACGTGACGTTCCACGACGACGACGTCGTCCCGTTCGGCTCCGACGACGCCGAGCGCGACAAGATCCTCGCCCGCTTCAAGGGCGCGCTCGACGAGACCGGCATCACCGTCGAGATGGTCACCACCAACACGTTCAGCCACCCGATCTTCAAGGACGGGGCGTTCACGTCGAACGACCGCCGAGTGCGTCGCTACGGCCTGCGCAAGGTGGTCCGCAACGTCGACCTCGCCGCCGAGCTCGGCGCGGACACGTTCGTCATGTGGGGCGGCCGGGAGGGTGCGGAGTACGACTCCGCCAAGGACCTCAACGCCGCGCACGACCGCTACGCCGAGGGCATCGACACCGTCGCCGCGTACATCAAGGAGAGGGGCTACGGCCTGCGCATCGCGCTCGAGCCCAAGCCCAACGAGCCCCGCGGCGACATCCTGCTGCCGACGATCGGTCACGCGATCGCACTCATCGACCGCCTGGAGCACTCGGACATCGTCGGCCTGAACCCCGAGGTCGGCCACGAGCAGATGGCGGGCCTCAACTACACGCAGGGCATCGCCCTCGCGCTGTGGGCGGGCAAGCTCTTCCACATCGACCTCAACGGCCAGAAGTCCATCAAGTACGACCAGGACCTGGTGTTCGGCCACGGCGACCTGTTCTCCGCGTTCGCCACGGTCGACCTGCTCGAGAACGGCTTCCCGTCGGGCGGCCCGACGTACGACGGCCCCCGCCACTTCGACTACAAGCCGTCGCGCACCGAGGACTTCCAGGGCGTGTGGGACTCCGCGTCGGCCAACATGGCGACGTACCTGCTGCTCAAGGAGCGCGCCCAGGCGTTCCGCGCCGACCCCGAGGTCCAGGCGGCGTTCGAGGAGTCCGGCGTGCTGGAGCTCGCGCAGCCGACGCTGGCCGCCGGCGAGACCCTGGCCGACCTGCTGGCCGACCGCTCCGCCTACGAGGACCTCGACGTCGACGCCGTGGCCGAGCGCGGCTTCGGCTTCGTCCGCCTCAACCAGCTGGCCCTCGAGCACGCCCTCGGCGCCCGCTGACCGTCACTGCCCCCGCAACGTCCGAGGAAGTGAGCGTCCTGGCGCGCACTTGCTCGGACGTTGCACATCACTCACTCATTGCGTCCGAGGAAGTGAGCGTCCTGGCGCACACTTCCTCGGACGTTACGGGTTCACCTGGAGGTAGACCATGGCTCTCGTCGCCGGCATCGACTCGTCGACGCAGTCCTGCAAGGTCGTCGTGCGCGACGCCGACACCGGGGCCCTCGTGCGCTCCGGTCGCGCGTCGCACCCCGACGGCACCGAGGTGGCGCCCTGGTACTGGTGGGACGCCCTGCAGTCCGCGATCGTCCGCGCGGGCGGTCTCGACGACGTCGACGCGGTCTCGGTCGGCGGGCAGCAGCACGGCATGGTCGCGCTCGACGCACGGGGCGAGGTGGTCCGCGACGCGCTCCTGTGGAACGACACCCGCTCGGCACCGGCCGCGCTGCAGCTCATCGAGGAGCTGGGCGGACCGCAGGCGTGGGCCKACGCGGTGGGCTCCGTGCCCGTCGCGTCCCTGACCGTCACCAAGCTGCGCTGGCTGCGGGACGCCGAGCCGGAGAACGCCGCACGCGTCGCCGCCGTCGCCCTCCCCCACGACTGGCTCACCTGGCGCCTCGCCGGGGCTCCGGGCCTCGACGCGCTCGTCACCGACCGCTCGGACGCCTCCGGCACCGGCTACTGGTCACCCGCCACGGAGGACTACCGGCACGACCTGCTCGAGCTGGCCCTGGGGCACGACGCGCTCGTCCCCCGCGTGCTCGGCCCGTCGGCGGCCGGCCCCCGGACCACGGGCGGCGCCGTCCTCGGACCCGGTGCCGGCGACAACGCCGCCGCGGCCCTGGCCCTGGGTCTGCTGCCCGGAGACGTCGCGGTGTCGATCGGCACCTCGGGGGTCGTCTCGGCCATCGCGTCGGCGGCGACGGCCGACGGCTCCGGCCTGGTCACCGGGTTCGCCGACGCGGCCGGCGGCTTCCTCCCGCTCGCCTGCACGCTGAACGCCTCCCGCGTGCTCGACGCCGCCGCCCGGATGCTCGGCGTCGACCACGCCGGCCTGTCCGCCCTGGCCCTGTCCGCTCCCGCGGGCGCCGACGGGCTCGTCCTCGTGCCCTACCTGGAGGGCGAGCGGACCCCGAACAAGCCCGACGCGACCGGTGCGCTGCACGGCCTGCGCCTGGGCAACACGACGCCGGCGCACGTGGCGCGCGCCGCGGTCGAGGGCATGCTGTGCGCGCTCGCCGACGGGATCGACGCGCTCCGGGCCCAGGGCGTCGCGGTCGAGCGGCTGTTCCTCATCGGCGGCGGCGCGCAGTCCGCGGCCGTGCGGGCCATCGCGCCGTCGGTGCTCGGGCTCGACGTCTGCGTCCCGACCCCCGGCGAGTACGTGGCCGACGGAGCCGCCCGCCAGGCCGCGTGGGTCCTCTCCGGATCGGCGACGCCCCCGTCGTGGAGCTCGGCCTCCGAGGCGACGGTGTTCCGCGGCGCGCCGGTCGCCCAGGTCCGCGAGCAGTACGCGGCGGTGCGCGAGCTCACGGGTGTACGACCCGCCTGAGCAGCGCGAGCAGGAACACGACGAGAGCCCGGCATCCCCCCCGGGGCCGGGCTCTCGTCGTTCGTGCGGTGTGTCAGTGCGACGCGTCGTACGCGGCCTTGACCTCCGCGGAGATGCGGCCGCGCTCGGACACGTGGTGCCCGTGCTCCTTGGCCCACTCACGGATCGCCTGGGCGTCGCTGGACGACGAGCGCCGCCCGCGGGCCGCCGTCGACTTCGCGGCCGTGCGGCCGCCGACCTTGCGTGCGTGACCGACCCACTGGGCAAATGCGTCACGGAGCTCGTTCGCGTGACCGGAGGTGAGGTCGATCTCATAGGTGACGCCGTCGAGCCCGAACGTCACGGTCTCGTCCGCAGTTCCGCCGTCGATGTCGTCGACCAGCAGGACCTGAACCTTCTGCGCCATTGTGTTCTCCATCATGCAGATGCGGGGGGAATGCTTGTCGCGTTCACTATCGCATCGGTGCATTAAGGCGTCAAACGGACGGGCCGGATTGATCTTTATTTGCGGCCAGTTCCGCCTCACGCTCGGCAAGATCCATTCTGGCCAATGCCTGGCGTTCGGTGCGGTCGGCATTGATGAGCGCACGGATGGCGAACCAGAACAGCAATCCGACGCCGATGGACGGCAGAAGGGCGGCGAGGGCCGTGAACAGGGGGTTCATGAGCCCAGCGGCTTCACGAGGGGAAACAGGATCGTCTCTCGGATGCCCAGACCGGTCAGTGCCATGAGCAACCGGTCGATCCCGAGCCCGATCCCACCCGCGGGCGGCAACGCGTACTCCACTGCCATGAGAAAGTCCTCATCTACGCGCATCGCCTCGTCGTCGCCCGCCGCTGCCAGCAACGCCTGAGCCTCGAAGCGCTGGCGCTGGATCACCGGGTCGACGAGCTCGGAATAGCCCGTCGCAAGCTCGAAGCCGCGCACATAGAGGTCCCACTTCTCGACGACGCCCGAGATGCTGCGGTGATCGCGCACGAGCGGGCTGGTCTCCACCGGGAAATCACGCACGAATGTGGGCGCAAACAGATGGTCACCCACCTGGTGCTCCCAGAGCAGCTCGACCAGCTTGCCGTGGCTCACGCCCTTCGGGTCGGTCTCGACGCCGAGCTTGTCCGCGTACGCCGACAGGACGTCGCGGGACGTCTGCGGGGTGATGAGCTCACCGAGCGAGTCCGACAAGGACCCGTACATGCTCACCTGGGCCCACTCGCCGCCGAGGTCGTACTCCTCGCCGTCGGGCATCACGACGACGGAGGTGCCGAGCACGTCCTGGGCCGCCGTCTGCACCAGGTCCTTCGTCAGCGCCGCCATCGTGTCGTAGTCGCCGTACGACTCGTACGCCTCGAGCATCGCGAACTCCGGCGAGTGCGTGGAGTCGGCACCCTCGTTGCGGAAGTTGCGGTTGATCTCGAAGACCCGCTCGATTCCGCCGACCAGCGCGCGCTTGAGGAACAGCTCGGGCGCGATCCGCAGGTACAGGTCGAGGTCGAACGCGTTCATGTGCGTGACGAACGGTCGCGCCGCGGCACCGCCGGGCTGCGTCTGCAGCATCGGCGTCTCGATCTCGATGAAGTCGCGGCCGTGGAAGTTGTCCCGCAGCGACCGCAGGAGCGCCGGGCGCTGGCGAGCCGTCTCCCGGGCCTTCGGCCGCACGATGAGGTCGACGTAGCGCTGCCGGACGCGGGCCTCCTCGGAGAGCTCCACGCCCTCGTACAGGTTGGGCAGCGGACGCAGCGACTTGGCCGCGATCTGCCACACGTCGACGAACACCGACAGCTCGCCGCGCCGGGAGGCGATCACGCGACCGTGCACGAACAGGTGGTCGCCCAGGTCGACGTCGGTCTTGAACGCGGCCAGCCGCTCCTCGCCGACCGCCGCCAGGCTGAACATGGCCTGCAGCCGGTTGCCCTCGCCGTCCTGGAGGGTGGCGAAGCAGAGCTTGCCGCCGATCCGGACGAACACCACGCGGCCGGCCACGCCGACCTCGTCGTCCGTCTCCTGCCCCGGCTCGAGCTCCGGGTGCTCGGCGCGCACCTGCGCGATCGTGTGGGTGCGTGGCACCCCGACGGGGTACGCCTCGACGCCTGCCGCGAGCAGCCGGTCCCGCTTCTCGCGCCGCACCCGGATCTGCTCGGGGGCGTCGTCGGGTGCAGGGGCGCTCTGGGGGGTCTCGCTCACCGGGCGATCTTACCGGCGCACGTCTCGTGCACCCGCTGGCATATCCGTCACACCGGCCGCAGCGGCTCCAGGTCGAGCGCCAGGTCGAGGATCGGCGACGAGTGCGTGAGCCCGCCCACCGACAGGTAGTCGACGCCGGTGGACGCGACCTCCCGCGCACGGTCGAGCGTGAGGTTGCCGGTGGCCTCGAGCTCGACCCCGTCGGCGKCCGCCCGGACCGCCGCGACGACCTCGATGAGCAGCGGGGTCGGCATGTTGTCGAGCAGCAGGAAGCGCGCCCCCGCGCCTATGGCCTCCAGCGCCTGGTCGAGCGTGTCCGCCTCCACCTGGATGGTCACGTCGGGGAACCGGGTCCGCACGGCGTCGATCGCGGCCGCCACCGACCCCGCGGCGACCACGTGGTTGTCCTTGACCATCGCCACGTCGTACAGCCCCATGCGCTTGTTGGTCCCGCCCCCGCAGCGCACCGCGTACTTCTCCAGCGCCCGCAGGCCCGGGGTCGTCTTGCGGGTGTCCAGGACGAGCGCGCCCGTCCCCTCCAGCGCGTCCGCCCAGCGGCGCGTGTGCGTGGCGACGCCCGACGCCCGCGACGCGAGGTTGAGCAGCGTCCGCTCCGCGACGAGGAGCACCTGCACGTGCCCGGTCAGCACGGCGAGCACGTCGCCCCGGGCGACCCGGGCGCCGTCGGCGACGCGCTGGTCGACGGACGGGACGGCCAGCCCGAGCCGCGCGGCGACCTGGCCGACGACCTCCGGGATCACCACCAGGCCCGCGACGACCCCGTCCTGCCGGGCCACCAGGTCCGCGGCGCCGACCGTCTGCGGCGAGATCGTCGACTGCGTCGTCACGTCCCGGCCCGGCGCCGGACCGAGGTCCTCGTCGAGGGCGGTCGTCACGATCCGCGCGATCCATGCGGGGTCCAGTCCAGGCTCGATCACGCCGTCACGCTAACCCGTCCGCGCAGCCGTCAGGTCAGAGGTGCGCGGCGCGAGACGAGCGTGCCCTTGGGGTCCAGCGACATCTCCAGCCGCACCCGCCACGACTGCTCCGTTCGGGGGAAGTCGCTGCGCGCGTGCCCGCCGCGGCTCTCCTCCCGCTCGAGCGCGGCCGCCGTCAGCACCGTCGCCACCTGGTGCACGTTGGTGGTCTCCCACTCGGCCACCTGGGGTGCGGCCAGCCGCCGTCCCTCGTCCGTGCGCAGGTGGGCGTCCGTGGGCACGGCCGCGAGCGCCGCCACCGCCCGGCGCAGTCCGTCGCCGGAACGCAGCGGGCCGGGGCCGTCGGACGCGATCCGCTGGACCCGGGCGCGCGATGCGGCCGCGACCAGGGCCTCGTCACCGGGCCGCGCGACGGGCTCGAGCGGACGCAGCGCGCCCTGCTGCACCTGTGCGGCGATGTGCCGGGCCGCGCGGGTGGCGAACACCAGCCCTTCGAGCAGGGAGTTCGACGCGAGCCGGTTGGCGCCGTGCACCCCCGTGCACGCGGTCTCCCCGACGGCATACAGGCCCGGCAGGCTGGTGCGGCCGACGAGGTCCGTGACGACGCCGCCCGAGTGGTAGTGCTGCGCGGGGGCGACGGGGACCAGGTCGGTGGTCATGTCGATGCCGTGCTCGAGCAGACGCTCGTTGATCGTCGGGAAGCGCGAGCGCAGGAAGTCGTCGCCGAGGTGCCGGGCGTCCAGCCAGACGTGGTCGGACCCCGTCTCCTGCATCCGCCGGACGATCGCGTGCGCGACGACGTCCCGCGGCGCCAGCTCGGCCATCGGATGGACGTCGGGCATGAACCGCACGCCGTCCGTGTCCAGCAGCAGCGCACCCTCGCCGCGCACCGCCTCGGACACCAGGGTGAGCTGCCCCTTCACGCCCGAGCCCAGCCAGAGCACCGTCGGGTGGAACTGCACGAACTCGACGTCGCCCAGCACCGCCCCGGCGCGCAGGGCCGCGGCGATCCCGTCGCCGGTCGCCTGCGCGGGGTTGGTCGACGACCGGTAGACCTGGCCGATGCCCCCCGTGGCCAGCACGACCGCGCGGCCCAGGGCGGCGCCGACGCCGTCGCGCTGCCCCTCGCCGATCACGTGCAGCGTCACGCCGCACGCGCGCCCGGGCTTCCCGTCCGGTCCTGGCGGACCCGTGAGCACGTCGAGGACGAGCGCGTGCTCGATGACCTCGATGCCCGGGTCGTCGCGCACCGCCTCGATCTGCGCGACGAGCGCGCGGGAGATCTCCGCTCCCGTCGCGTCGCCGCCCGCGTGCGCGATGCGGTCCGCGTGGTGCCCGCCCTCACGCGTGAGCGAGATGCTGCCGTCGGCGGTCGTGTCGAACACCGCACCCCGCGCGACGAGCTCGCGGACGCGCCGCGGGCCCTCGGTGACCAGCACCTCGACCGCGCGCGGGTCGCACAGGCCCGCGCCCGCGACCAGCGTGTCCTGCAGGTGCGCGGCGGGCGAGTCCGACGGGTCCAGCGCCGCCGCGATGCCGCCCTGCGCCCAGACGGTCGACCCCGACGCGAGGATGTCCTTGGTGACCAGCAGGACGCGGGGCACGCGGGTGCGCAGCTCGAGCGCCGCGGTCAGGCCCGCGATGCCGGAGCCGACGACGACCGCGTCGGCCTCGACCGTCCAGCCCGGTTCCGGGGCCGCCAGTCGCGTCGCGAGCCGGGTCACGTCGTCCGGCCTGCGGCGAACGGGATCCCGCTCGACTGCAGCCCTGACCACCCGTCGGGCACCTGGCCGGGATCATCCCCCACGGACACGATCCGGTTGTCCCCGTCGACCAGGACGACGTGCGGCTCGTACGTGCGGGACTCCGCGTCGGACAGCTGGCCGTACGCGATGAGGATGACGACGTCCCCCGGGTGCACCAGGTGCGCGGCGGCGCCGTTGATGCAGACCTGCCCCGACCCCGGCTCCCCCGCGATGGCGTAGGTGGTCAGCCGGGCGCCGTTGGTGACGTCGACGACGTCCACCTGCTGGCCGGGCAGGACGTCCGCCGCGGTGAGCAGCTCCGCGTCGACCGTGATCGACCCGACGTAGTGCAGGTCCGCCTGCGTCACGGTGGCGCGATGGATCTTGCCGGTCATCATCGTGCGCACCAACGACGTCACGCGCCCACCTCCACCAGTGCGTTGTCGATGAGCCGCGTCGTCCCGACGGTCKCCGCGACCAGCAGCAGCGCCTCGCCGACGAACTCCGCCGGCACCTCCGCGAACGTCACCGGGTCCACCAGCCCCACGTAGTCAACGTCGGTCCCCGCGAGCGCGGCACGTGCGTCCGCGCGGATCTGGTCCGCACCGCCCCGGGCTCGCAAGGCCCGGGAGAGCCCGAGGGCCCGGCGACGCTCGTCGGCGCTCAGGTAGGCGTTGCGGCTGGACAGGGCGATCCCGTCGTCGTCGCGGATGATCGGCGCGGCCTCGACGGTGACGGGCACGTCGAGGTCGCGGACCATCCGGCGCACCGCGGCGAGCTGCTGCGCGTCCTTGGCGCCGAACAGCGCGACCCCGGGACGCGTCAGGTGCAGGAGCTTGAGCACGACCGTGAGGACGCCGTCCAGGTGGCCCGGCCGGCTGACCCCTTCCAGCACGTCCCCGATGTCCCCCGCGCTGACCCGCACGATCGGGTCGCCGTCGGGGTACACGACCTCGGGACCGGGCGCGAAGACGATGTCGTCGGGACCCAGCAGGCCCGGACCGGACAGCAGCGCGAGGTCGCGCTGCAGGTCACGCGGGTACCGGGCGAGGTCCTCGGTGGGCGCGAACTGCAGCGGGTTGACGAAGATCGTCACGACGACGGCGTCCGCCAGCTCCCGCGCCCGCGCGACCAGCGAGAGGTGTCCGGCGTGCAGCGCACCCATCGTCATCACGACCGCCCGCCGGTGCGGACGTGCGGAGTGCGCGGTCCCCGCGAACCCCTCGGTGCGCGGCACCGCCTGCACGTCCTGCACGGCGAGCGCCGCCGCCAGCGCCTCGCGCGTGTGCACGAGCGTCGGCGTGTGGGTCTGCGTGGTCATTCGTCCTCCTGCGGGTCCGGCCCGTCCTCCACCTGCAACGCACCGGCATCCTCGTTGATGCCGTCCAGAAGCTCCTGCGCGGCGGCCGACGAGATCAGGCCCGCCGCCAGCGCCCGCCCGGTCGCCGAGCGCGCCAGGGCACGGTATCCCGCGACGACGTCCACCGCCCMCGTGGATGCCGCGAACGTGGTGAGCGCCACACCGTGCTCCCGGACGGTCCCCGCGTCACCGCGGCGCACCGGACCGGTCAGGGCGGCGATCGCCCCGGACCCGCCGGCCGACTCGGCGCGCAGCGCACCGTCCAGCGCTGCMTCCAGCAGCGGGCCCAGCATCCGGCCGGGGTCGCCGACCCCCGCCGCGGCCAGCGCCTGCGCCGCCTGCGCGACCAGGACGACCAGGTGGTTCGCGCCGTGCGCGAGGGCCGCGTGGTACAGCCCGCGCGCCTCCTCGGCCAGAACCACCGGCTCGCCACCGATCTCCACGACGAGGGCCTGACCGATGGGCAGCACCGGCGACGGGGCCGTGACCGCGAACGAGCAGCCGACCAGCCGGGCCAGGTCCAGCGACGTGCCCGTGAACGTCATCGCGGGGTGCAGCGCCAGCGGGATGACCCCCGCGGCACGCGCCGGCGCCAGCACGTCGACCCCGAACCGGCCCGACGTGTGCACGACGATCTGGCCCACCTGCCACGCACCGAGGTCGGCCAGACCGCGCACCAGGTCCGCGAGCGCGTCGTCAGGAACCGTGAGGAGCACCAGCTCGGAGCGGCGGACCACCTCCGGGATGTCCAGCACCGGCACGCCCGGCAGCAGCGTCGCCGCGCGCTCGCGGGACGCCTCCGAGATCGCCGACACCGCCACCACCGGGTGGCCCGCACCCCGCAGCGCGCTGCCGAGCACCGCGCCGACCCGGCCCGAGCCGACGACGCCCACGCCCAGCCGGCCCGGGCGGGTCGCCGGGTCCGGTGGGGTCACGCGTCCGCTCCGGCAGTCGGCGGCACCCGGTGCTCGGGCCGTTCCGTCGGCCACTCCGGCGCCACCGGCTCCGCGGTCGTCGTCGGCTCCGTGGTCGTCGTGGGCACCGTGGTCGTCGTGGGCACCGCGGCCGTCACCGGCTCCACGGTCGTCGCCTGATCCGCAGGCGGGAGGTCCCGCGGGGGGGTCGTCGTCGGCTCCGGGGACGGGGCCGCCGGGGTCGGGGCCCCCACCGCACGCATCCACTGCTCCGGCGTCGCGGTCGCCCGTGCGGTCCGGGCCCGCTCGGCCTGCTCGTCGAGCAGCGCCGCGGCGACCCCCGCATCGAGGTGGTTCACGCGCGGGGCGACGGGCCCGGGGGTGGAGTGCAGGACGAAGGACGCCAGACCGAGCCGACGCTGGACCGGGCCCTGCTCGAGCCCGAGCGACTGCGTGCGCTCGTGCGGCACGACGTCGACGCTGCGCCAGATCCGGCCCGACCGGGTCACCAGCGCCCGTTCGGTGACGCGCACCCCGTGCCGGCGCCAGCCCACGGGGTCCACCCAGCGCGCCCGGCGCGGGGCTGCGGTGAACCCGCCGTCGTCGTCCATCCCCGCCAGGGCCGCGTCGACGAGCGCCGTCGGGTCCTGCACCCCGAGGTCCGGCAGGACCAGCCAGAGCGCGGTCATGGCCTCACCGCGGGTCGCCACGGGGTGCAGCACGGTGTCGCGCTGCTGCTGGTCGCCCTGGCCGTAGCCCGCGACGTTGATCTCGACGCGCCACCAGTCCGGACCACGCCACAGCGGGCCCTGCCGCAGCCGGATCGCCTGCACCCGCCCCGGCGGCACGGTCTGCGCACGCGACTCGGTGAGCCCGTGCCGCAGCCGGATGCCGTCGGGCGAGATCGCGGCACGGAAGTTGGCGCCCTGGTTGATCCGGCTCCACACGAACGTGACACCGGCGAACAGGGGCGCGACGAGCACGAACGCCGCACTGATGTCCCGGGACACGACGGCCAGCGTGATCGCGCCCGCGACGAGCAGCAGCATCATCGGCACGACCCCGGACCGCAGGGTCGCGCTCACCAGCCGGCCCATCGGCAGCTCGTAGACCTGCCGCTCGGGGGCGACCTCGAACGGCACGGGGACGGCGGGCGCGACGGTCCCGGCGGTCCCGTCGACGGGTGCGGGCGCCGCCACCGCTCCGGGCCGCTGGAGGCCCGCGGAGAGCGCGAGCAGCTCGGCGCGCAGGGCCTCGGCGTCCGACTCGCGCAGGAACGCCAGCGACACCGCCGACCCGCTGCCGCCGGCCACCTCGAGCTTGAGCTCGGCCAGACCGACCAGCCGGGCGAGCAGCGGCTGCACCACGTCGACGGCCTGCAGGCGGTCCAGCCGCGCCTGGCGCTGCTGCCGGAACAGGATGCCGGTGCGCAGGTGCACGGCCTCGTCGGTGACCGCGAACCGGGTGACCCGCCACGCGACCGCGGAGTACCCGAAGCCGATCAGGCCGATGAGCAGGATGCCGCCGATGAGCGCGAGGAACGCCGGCCCGTGCAGGAGGTCGATCGCCTGCTCGATGTTCTCGCCCACCTGGAACCAGCCGATGGCCAGCACCGCGACCAGGACCTTCCAGCCCTTCAGCGCCGGGGTGACCGGGTGCATCCGCCGCCAGCCGGTGACGTCCTCGTCGCTCGCGGTCTCGACGTCGGGAGCGCCGGGTGCACTGGGCGCGCTGGATGTGCCGGGCGTGCTGGGCGTGCCGGTCACAGCCCCGCCAGCCGCGCCTCGCCGCGGGAGGCCATCCGGTCGCGCAGGCGCGCGGCCTCGTGCGGCGGGAGGCCCTCGATCGACGCGCTCGTGGCGGCCGAGGCGGTGTGCAGCTGGACCGACGCGATCCCGAACTTGCGTGCGATCGGTCCCGCGTTGACGTCCACGTACTGCATCCGGCCGTACGGGACCACGACGAGCGAGCGGAACATGATGCCGCGGCGCACGAGCAGGTCGTCGGCACGCTCCGCGTATGCCAGCGCCCGCACCTGCCGCGGCACCAGCCAGAGGATCCACCCGACCAGCAGCACCACCACCGCCGGGAACGCCCAGAGCCAGGCCGCGCCGACGAGCACCGCCAGGAGCACGAGCAGCGCCAGGATCGGCCCGAGCACGATCGCCGTGACCGTCAGGCGTGCCGCGACGAGCCGGCTCGACACCGGCGTCCACGTGACGTCGGTCGGGTCGAACGGCTCGCGGGTGCCGGCGACGGCGTCGGGGGTCATGCGGTCATCCTCCCACCCGCTCAGGGAGCGCTGGGATCCGGCGCAGGTCGCTCGTGCGCCGCCTCAGCCCCTGCCTCGGGTGGAGGCACCCGGCAGAACCACTCGACGAGGAGACCCACGCCGGCGAGCACCACGGCACCGGCCGTCGCGATGCCGGCGGCGATCGCGCGTGACCCGTTCCCCGGCACGCTCAGGTCGCCGACCAGCGCCAGCACCTGACCCCCGTACCAGCCGGCGAGCAGGGCACCGGTGTAGCAGGACGCCTTGGCCAGCACCGCCGTCCGTGCCGCCCGGATCGGGTTCAGCATCGGCCGCTTGCCCCGCAGGAACTGCCGGACGGCCCAGCCCATGGAGAACACGATCCCGGCGATGAGCACCTCGACGGCGACCACGAGGGGCGGGACCGACGGCAGCAGCCCGCCGCGGCCCGCGACCGCGCGCAGCACGATCCAGGTGACGGCAGCCGCGGTGGCCGTGACCACCAGGAGCGTCTGCCAGCGCGTGCGGTGCATCACGGGTCCTGGGCCTCCGGTCCCGCCGGGACGGCCCCCGTGTCCCCGCTGACCGCCGGGATCGCGGTGGTCAGCCAGTCGAGCGCGAGCCAGCGGACGCCGTCGCGGTCGGGCGCGGTCGCGGCGAGCGCGCCGACCGGTCCCCCGCCCAGCCCGGGCAGCACCGCGTCGGGGTCGACCTGCGCCCACGGCTGCAGCACGAACGCACGCTCGTGGGCCCGCGGGTGCGGGAGCTCGAGGTCGTCCGTCACGGCCAGCACCGAGCCGTACAGCACGATGTCGATGTCCAGGGTGCGCGGCCCCCAGCGCTCGTGCCGCTCACGCCCGTGCGCGTTCTCGATCGCCTGCGTGGCCCGCAGCAGCTCACGCGGCGCGAGCGTGCTCCAGGCCAGGACGACCGCGTTGAGGTAGTCGGACTGCTCGGGCCCACCCACCGCCGAGGTCCGCGCCAGCGCCGAGACGTCACGCACCTCGATCCCCGGGGTCCGGGCCAGCTCCGTCACGGCGTCCCGGAGGGTCTCCTGCGCGGGCCCCAGGTTGGCGCCGAGGGCCAGGACCACCTCGACGGGCCCGTCCGGCTCCTGGTCGAGAGGGTCGGTGACGAGCTCGCCCACGACGAGCGGCTCACCCGCCGGGACCGGCTCGAGCTCGGTCGACGGGCCGTCGGGACCCTGCGAGAACGCACCGGGCGCGGGCGCGACGGCGTCGGACCAGGGAGCGGAGACGACGGGCGCGCCGGAGGCGGGTGCCTCAGACCAGGCAGCGGACGCGACGACCGGCGCGCCGGGCGCGGGGGTCACCGGGAACGACGCCGTCGCCGTCGGCACCGGGCGAGACACCGGCTCGGCCTCCACGACCGCGCGCGGCACGTACGGCTCCGCGGCAGGGAGCTTGGTGCGGTCGCGGTGGATGGCGACGACCACGTCGCCGAACGGCACGGTGATGGGGGCGTTCGGCTTGTGCACGGCCACGTCGACGGCCTGCACGATCCCCGAGGCCAGCACGGTCGCGGCGATGCGCTCCGCGACCGTCTCGATCAGGTCGACCGGCTCCCCCGACAGCACCGCCGCGACCTGCTCCGCCAGCTCGCCGTAGTTCAGGGTGTGCGCCAGGTCGTCGCGCGCGGCAGCCCGCCGGGTGTCGAGATGGACGACGACGTCCGCGACGAACGTCTGCCCCTCGCGGCGCTCGTGCTCGTAGACGCCGTGGTACCCCAGCGCGGTGATGCCCGACAGCCTGATCTGGTCGAGCCGGCGCCCGCTGGTGTCCAGCGCGTCCTGTCGGCTCTCGTCGTTCATGGTCACCGCGTGCTCCCTCCGGTTCTCGCGTCCTCGTCCACAGCCAGCTCGTCCTCGCTCACCCCGGCGCCAGGCCCGTGCGCACCCTGCCCGCCGTGCCACGCCGCGGCCACCCGCACGGCGTCGGCCGAGCCTGCCACCTCGTGCACCCGCACGCACCACGCTCCCGCAGCCGCCGCCAGGGCGGACACCGCAGCCGTGGCACCGTCCCGCGCGAGCGGCGGTGCGGGCTCGCCGTCCGGGCCCGCCAGGAGATGACCCAGGAACCGCTTGCGGCTGGCGCCGACCAGCACGGGGAACCCGTCCCCCACCAGCTCCGGGAGACGCGCGAGCAGCGGCCAGTTGCTGCTGCCCGCCTTGGCGAAGCCCAGGCCCGGGTCCAGCACCACCTGCTCGTCGCGGACCCCGGCCGCGCGCAGCGCCGCGACCCGTGCGGCGAGCTCGCGCCGGACGTCCGCCACGACGTCGTCGTAGTCGTCGAGGTCGTC
Organism: Cellulomonas sp. P5_C5; assembly: GCF_054049655.1. Taxonomy (NCBI): domain Bacteria; kingdom Bacillati; phylum Actinomycetota; class Actinomycetes; order Micrococcales; family Cellulomonadaceae; genus Cellulomonas; species Cellulomonas sp. P5_C5. The sequence goes on from NZ_JBFULY010000004.1 coordinate 232,618, forward strand.
CATCACGTCGGCGTGCCCGCGCCAGTGCATCGCGACGTACACCGCGCCGGTCCGGGCCACGACGCCGTACATCTCGTCGTCCGCGAGCCCGCCCGACACGTCGTTGATGATCGCGGCACCGCGCCCCACGGCCGCCTCGGCGACCACCGCGCGCGTGGTGTCGATGCTCACGGTCGCACCGTGCTGCACCAGCTGCTCGATCACCGGGAGCACCCGGGCCAGCTCGTCGTCGACGGCCACCCGGCGGGCACCCGGCCGGGTCGACTCCCCACCGACGTCCAGCAGGTCCGCCCCCTGCGCGACCAGCTCCAGGCCGTGCGCCACGGCCGCGCCGGGCGTGAACCAGCGGCCACCGTCCGAGAAGGAGTCCGGGGTGACGTTGACGACGCCCATGACGAGCGTGCGGCGCAGGGCGTGCAGCCGCGGGGGCAGCGGTGCCGGACGGGCGGAGGGACCGGGTCCTGTCACGGTGCGAGCCTAGGGGGCGGCGCGTCGGTCGATCAGCGACCGAGCACGAGACTCATGGCCTCGGCTCGCGTGGCGACGTCGCGCATCTGACCCCGGACCGCGGACGTCACCGTGCGCGAGCCGGGCTTGCGGACGCCGCGCATGGACATGCACAGGTGCTCGCACTCGACGACGACGAGCACGCCGCGTGGCTGCAGCTCGGCGACGAGCGCGTCGGCGATCTGGGACGTCAGCCGCTCCTGCACCTGCGGCCGGCGCGCGTACACGTCGACCAGCCGGGCCAGCTTGCTGAGGCCCGTGATGCGCCCGTCCGTGCCGGGGATGTAGCCGACGTGCGCGACACCGTGGAAGGGCACCAGGTGGTGCTCGCAGGTGGAGTACACCTCGATGTCCTTGACCAGCACCATCTCTTCGTGACCGATGTCGAAGGTGGTGGTCAGGACGTCCGCAGGCTCCTGGTACAGGCCCGCGAAGATCTCCCGGTAGGCCCGCGCGACCCGCGCCGGCGTCTGCTGCAGCCCTTCGCGGTCGGGGTTCTCCCCCACCGCGAGCAGGAGCTCGCGGATGGCGGCCTCGACGCGGGCCTCGTCGTACTCGCCCACGGCCGCGCCGGTGAACGTCACCGGTCCGATGCCCGTCGTCTGCTCCTGCGTCATGGCTACGCGTCCGGGGTCTGCGACGGCGGGACCTCGATGATCTGCTCCGACGGGAAGCCGAACGCCTCGGCCGCCTCGTCCTCGGGGATGATCGGGTGGCCGTTCTGCGCCGCCAGCTCCGCGGGCGTCATGACCGGCGGACGCTCCGAGACGGCGCGCTGCTCGCTGGACAGCCAGACCTGGCGCGGCGGGCGCTTGGTGATCGGCGCGAAGATCGTGGCCAGCTGCTCCTGGTTGAGCGTCTCCTTCTCGAGCAGCTCCAGCACCAGGGCGTCGAGGACGTCGCGGTACTCGACCAGGATCTCCCAGGCCTCGTCGTGCGCCCGCTCGATGAGCGAGCGGACCTCGAGGTCGATCGACGCCGCGATGTCCTCGGAGTAGTCCCGCCCGTGGCCCATGTCGCGGCCCATGAAGACCTCGCCGGAGGCCTGGCCGAGCTGGATCGCGCCGAGCCGGGCGCTCATCCCGAACTGCGTGACCATCTTGCGGGCCGTCGCCGACGCCTTCTCGATGTCGTTGCTGGCGCCCGTCGTCGGGTCGTGGAACACGAGCTCCTCGGCGACGCGGCCGCCCATGGCGTACGACAGCGTGTCCAGCAGCTCGTTGCGGGTGGTGGAGTACTTGTCCTCGGTCGGCATGACCATCGTGTACCCGAGCGCGCGACCACGCGGCAGGATCGTCACCTTGGTGACCGGGTCCGTGTACCGCAGCGCCGCCGCGACCAGGGCGTGACCGCCCTCGTGGTACGCGGTGATCTTGATCTCCTTGGAGTTCATGATCCGCGTGCGCTTCTGCGGTCCCGCGATGACGCGGTCGATCGCCTCGTCCAGCGTGTGGTCCGTGATGGTCTGCTGGCCGGTGCGGGCCGTGAGCAGCGCCGCCTCGTTCAGGACGTTGGCCAGGTCCGCACCCGTGAACCCGGGGGTCCGGCGCGCGACGACGTTCAGGTCGACGTGCGGCGCCATCGGCTTGCCCTGCGAGTGCACCGTGAGGATCCGCTCGCGGCCCTTGAGGTCGGGCGGGTCCACGGCGACCTGGCGGTCGAACCGGCCCGGGCGCAGGAGCGCGGGGTCGAGGATGTCGGGGCGGTTGGTGGCCGCGATGAGGATGACGTTCGCGTTGACGTCGAAGCCGTCCATCTCGACCAGCATCTGGTTGAGGGTCTGCTCGCGCTCGTCGTGCCCGCCGCCCATGCCGGCGCCACGGTGGCGGCCGACGGCGTCGATCTCGTCGATGAAGATGATCGCCGGGGCATTCTCCTTGGCCTGGTTGAACAGGTCACGGACACGGCTGGCGCCGACGCCGACGAACATCTCGACGAAGTCCGAGCCGGAGATCGAGTAGAACGGCACGCCCGCCTCACCGGCGACCGCGCGGGCCAGCAGCGTCTTGCCGGTCCCGGGAGGGCCGTACAGCAGGACGCCCTTGGGGATCTTGGCGCCGACGGCCTGGAACTTGGCCGGCTCCGCGAGGAACTCCTTGATCTCCTGGAGCTCCTCGACCGCCTCGTCGACCCCCGCGACGTCCTGGAACGTGACCTGCGGGGACTCCTTGTTGACCAGCTTGGCCTTCGACTTGCCGAAGCTCATGACGCGCGAGCCGCCACCCTGCGAGTTCGACATCAGGAACCAGAAGATCGCCAGGATGATGACCAGCGGGAGGATGAAGCTCAGGAGGCTGGCCCACCACGCGGTCTGCGGGACCACCGAGGTGTAGCCCTCGGAGAGGTCGGCGTCCGCGATGGCGGAGACGACCGCCTCGCCCTGCGGGACGACGTAGTTGAACTGGACCAGCTTGCCCAGGTTGTCGTCGCCCTTGACGAAGTCCTCCGCGAGCGTCAGGTCGACGCGCTGGACACCCTCGGTGATCTTGGCCTGGTCGACCTTGCCGTCCGCGATCAGCGTCATGCCGTCCGACGTGTCGATCTTGCTGATCTTCGGGGCGGCGAGCGTGGACGCGCCGATGTACAGCAGGATCACGGCGATGACGACCCACAGGATGGGGCCACGGGCTAGTCGCTTGACGTTCATGGGCGATCGGGGCAGAGCCCCTCAACCTCCGCTCGCGGGACAGGTGGCCTCGAAGTTACACGGGGAACCTGGGCGGGACCGACCGTGTTCACCGAGGGCGCACTCGGCCGGACGAGGGCTCAGGCGCCGTAGACGTGCGGAGCGAGCGTGCCGACGAACGGCAGGTTCCGGTACTTCTCCGCGTAGTCCAGGCCGTAGCCGACGACGAACTCGTTCGGGATGTCGAAGCCGACGTACCGGACGTCGACGTCGACCTTGGACGCCTCGGGCTTGCGCAGCATCGTCGCGATCTCGACCGTGGCGGGGCCGCGGGAGCGCAGGTTGGACAGCAGCCAGGACAGGGTCAGGCCGGAGTCGATGATGTCCTCGACGATGAGCACGTGCCGCCCGGTGAGGTCGGCGTCGAGGTCCTTGAGGATCCGCACGACGCCCGACGACTTGGTGCCCGAGCCGTACKACGAGACCGCCATCCAGTCCATCTGCACCGACGAGTGCAGGCGGCGCGCGAGGTCCGCCATCACCATGACCGCACCCTTGAGGACACCGACCAGGAGCAGGTCCTTGCCCTCGTAGTCGGCGTCGATCTGCGCCGCGATCTCGTCGAGCCGCTGGTGCAGCTGCTCCTCGGAGAGGAGCACCCGCTCGAGGTCGTCGCCCATGTCCGCAGGGTCCACCGCAGTTTGCTCCTCTGGTCCGACAGCCAGTCTGCCCGTGACCGCGCTATGCGGGGGCCGTGTTCAGGGCAAGCCTGCCACACGCGCGGCTGACCGCGATCCCGCCGGGGAGGGCCACCGGACCCTGCCCGTGCCAGTCGGTGACCAGCGCGTCGACCGCCAGGACGTGCGCCCGGACCAGGGCGCCGGCGGGGCTCCCGGCGGCGATCGCGGCCGACCGCAGCGCGCGGGTGCGCAGCGCCGGTGGAGCCGCCTGCAGGGTGTCGACGTCCAGGCCGTCCGCCGTGCGCGCGGCGGCGAGCAGGTCGTCCGCCAGCGCGTCGAGCAGGTCGGCGTCGTCACGAAGCTGCGCGGCCGACCGGGCCAGGGCCTCGGCGACGCCCRGACCGAGCACGCGTTCGAGCGTCGGCAGCGCCTCGCCCCGGACCCGGCTGCGCAGCGACGCGTCGGCGTGCGAGCCGTCGTTCGTCGGGTCGTGCCACGGCGCGAGCTGCAGGGCGTCGCAGACCGCCAGGGTGTCGGCGCGGCGCAGGCCCAGCATCGGCCGTCGGAACCGCCCGCGCGTGACTGCCATCCCCGCCAGCGCCCGGGCGCCCGACCCGCGCGCGAGGCCCAGCAGCACGGACTCGGCCTGGTCGTCGAGGGTGTGGCCGAGCAGCACGGCCGCCGCGCCGAGCTCGTCGGCGGTGCGGTCGAGGGCCGCGTACCGGGCGTCCCGCGCGGCCGCCTCACCGCGCCCGTCGACCTCTACGCGGACCACGACCGTCGGCAGGCCGAGACCCCGGCAGGCCGCTGCGGCGTCGTCGGCCACCTGCGCCGACCCGTCCTGGAGGCCGTGGTCGACGACGACCGCCTGCGCGCGCCACGGCGTCCCCGCCCTCTGCGCCACGAACGCCGTCCCCGCCGCGAGCGCGAGCGAGTCGGGTCCGCCCGAGCAGGCGACCAGCACCAGCGCTTCCGGCGGCAGGTCGGCGACGGCGGCGGTGACCGCCGAGCGCACCGCCGCCACCTCGCGGGCCGGACCGGTCACCCGTGCACCCGACGCACCCAAGCCCGGGGGTCGGCGATCTCCTGGGGTAGCGGCAGGTGGTCCGCCGACGCCCAGACCGCGTTCAGCCCCTCCAGGCCGACGTCCTTGCGCACGGCCCGGACGAAGGCCGCGCCGTCGCGGTACTGCGCCAGCTTGGTGTCGAGGCCCAGCAGCCTGCGCAGCACGCGGTCCACCCCACGAGACCTCGCCGCCTCGTCGCGACGCGCCTCGAACGCCTTGCGGATCTTGCGCACGCTCGGCACCACGCGGGGGCCGACCTCGTCCATCGCGACGTCCGCGTGACCCTCGAGCAGGGCCATCACCGCGCCGACCTCCTCGAACACCTCCCGCTGCCGGGTCGAGAGCAGGTCGAGCACCCCGACGCCGTCGTCGGCGCCGCCCACGACGGCCCGCGTGACCGCCCCCAGCAGCTCCCCCACCCGCGGGACCAGGGCCTTGTCGGCGGCCAGGTCGGTCAGCAGCTCCGCGGCGCGGGACCGCAGGTGGTCCGCGAGCCACGGCGCGGCGGCGAACTGCAGCGCGTGCGTCTGCTCGTGCAGCGCCACCCAGAGGCGGAAGTCCGACGGGTCGACCTTCAGCCGACGTTCGTGGTGCAGGACGTTGGGGGCGACGAGGAGCAGCCGACCGCGGCCGTCGGCGGTCGTCGTGAACGGGTCGAACTGGCCGAGCACCTTCCCGGACAGCAGCGCCAGCACGCCACCGACCTGCACCGCCGCACCCGCGCGGGCCGTCGCCGACGGCGCCGCACCCGCCAGCGGCCCGGTCATCGCGGCGAACACCTCGGCGTTGGCCTTCGCCCACCGCGGCCGGTCGACGACGAGCACCGTCGAGACCTGCTCCGGCGGCGTCCCGTCAGCCGCCGCGAGGCCGGTGATGGCGGAGGCGTGCACGGCCGCGCGCCCGGCCGCGTCGCGCAGCTCGTCGACGAGCGCGGTCAGCTCCGCGCGGTCAGCCACTGGCCCCGGCGCGGCCAGCCGGCCGGCGATCCGGATGGCGAGCTCCCAGTCGACAGGTCCTTCGGCGGTGTCCACCGAGCCAAACTAACCGCAGCCGCACCCGGACAACGCGGTGACGAACGAGTCGATGGCCGCGCGCGGACCCCACTGGCCACCGTCGGGGGTCGCGTCCGCGAGCACGACGAAGACGAGCTGGCGCGCGTCGACGTCGAGCACCGTGCCGGCGAGCGCCGTCACGTGCGGCAGGCTGCCGGTCTTGGCGCGCACCAGCCCGCGGGCCGGCGACTGCGTGTAGCGGTCGCTCAGCGTGCCCGTCAGCCCCGCGATCGGCATGCCCGTCGCGACGTCGCGCAGCACGCCGTGGGCGGGGTCCGTGGCCAGCCGCAGGAGCCCGAGCAGGAGGTCGGGCGGCAGCACCGACCCCGCCCCGAGACCCGACGCGTCGGACAGCTGCGCACCGGTGGTGTCGACGCCCGCCACGCTCACCGCGTGCAGCACGGCCGTCGTCCCGCCCTCGAACGACGCCGGCAGGCCCTGGTCGATGGCCACGAGCCGGCTGACCACCTCGGTGATCGTGTTGTCCGACGTGTCCAGGAAGTGGTGCACGATCCCGTCCAGCGTCGCCGACTGCACGACACCGATCTCCCGCCCGCTGTCCGGCCTCGACGTCCGTCGCGKGCTCCCGTCGACCGTGATCCCGACGTCCGCCAGCCGCTGCGCGAACGTGTTCGCCGCCGCGAGCGACGGGTCCGCGTACCGGGGCGGGTACTCGCCGGGCTTGATCTTCGCCGTGTCCACGGCGAGCGCCGTCACGGGCGCGACGAACCCTGCGGCCACGTCGGCGGGGTTCCAGGTGGGGCTCAGCGTCGGGCTGCTGAACAGGGAGTCGTCGAAGCCGAGGCTCACCGTCGTCACGCCCTCGAGCTGCAGCTCCTTGGCGGCCTGTGCGGCCAGGTCCGCGAGCCCGGCGTGGCCCACGACGGCCGTGGGGTCGCCCTCACCCGCCGCGAGCATCATGTCCCCGCCGCCGACCAGCACGATGCTGGTGCCCGAGCCCCGCACGACGCTCGTCGGCAGCGTCACGTCCGGACCGAGGGTGTTCAGGGCGGCGACGGCCGTGACCAGCTTCGCCGTCGACGCCGGCGTGCGACCGTTCTCGGGCAGGTGCGCGCCGAGCACGTCACCCGTCAGCTGGTCCGCGACCACCACGCCGACGCTCGCGCCCATGCGCGGGTCCGCCACCAGACCGTCGACGAGCGCCTGCACGTTCGGCGCCGCGGGCACCGGCGCCTGCGGGTCCAGGTTGGCCAGCGCCGGGACCGTGTCCGCCGGCTCGACCGCACCGGGGGCCGTCGGGAACGGCAGCGGCTCCGGCGGCACCTCCTCGAGCGTGACCATGCCCGGGACGACGTCGTACGCGTCGGCCGTCACGTACGCCCCGCCCGCCAGCACGAGGACGAGCGCAGTCGTGCCGACGACTCTCGCCGCTGTGGTCATCGTCACCCGCCCCGCTCGTTCCCCGGTGGGACGCCCCGTCCCGCGGTGCGTCAGACTACTGTCCGAGACAAGGGCGCCCCAGACACCCCGGCGCGCCGCACCATGACGAGCGTCGCGGCCGCCGGTCCCGGAACCTGGGCGCGGACGTGGGTGGAGGAGCAGCTGTGGAGTTCGACGTCACGATCGAGATCCCGAAGGGTCAGCGCAACAAGTACGAGGTGGACCACGCCACGGGGCGTATCCGTCTCGACCGGATGCTGTTCACCTCGACCCGCTACCCCGACGACTACGGGTTCATCGAGGGCACGCTCGGCGAGGACGGCGACCCGTTGGACGCCCTCGTGCTGCTCGAGGAGCCGACCTTCCCCGGCTGCCTCATCCGCGCCCGTGCGCTCGGCATGTTCCGCATGCGCGACGAGGCCGGCGGCGACGACAAGGTGCTCTGCGTCCCCACGGGCGACCAGCGCGCCGCGTGGCGCCAGGACATCGACGACGTGTCCGACTTCCACCGCCTCGAGATCCAGCACTTCTTCGAGGWCTACAAGGACCTGGAGCCCGGCAAGTCCGTCGAGGGCGCCCACTGGGTGGGCCGCTCCGAGGCCGAGGCCGAGATCGAGCGCAGCCGCCAGCGCGCCATCGACACGAACTACTACCACCACTGAGTCCCAGCACCACCTGAACCACCGCAACGTCCGAGGAAGTGGCTGCCATAGAGCCCACTTCCTCGGACGTTCGTGTCTTCTCAGCTCGGACTCCGTGAGGGATCCACAGGCCGTCGCGTCTCTGGTGCGATCCACAGAGTGCTGAGTGCTGACGCGGCGCACCCTCCCCGGAACCGCACGCTGGKGCGATGGTGGTGGAGCGAGCAGCACGGGTCCGACGGCGGGCGCGCATCGAGGAGATCGCGGCCGTGCAGGCGGGCGTCCTCACCCGGTCGCAGGTCGCTCTGCACGGCATCAGCAGGTCGCAGATGCGTGCGGAGATCGACGCGGGCCGCTGGCGGGTGGCGGGTCGCGAGTGCCTGGTCGTCGCCCCCACGCCGGCGGCGGCCCGCATCGACTGGTGGCTCGCCGTGCTCGAGGCCGCTCCACGGACCGGTACGGCGACGCCGCGCGCGGCCCTCGGCGGGCTGACGGCACTGCAGGCCGCCGGTCTCCAAGGGCTCGACGGCGACGGTCTGGTGCACGTCTGCGCGCCGAAGTCGTCCCGTCCGCTCGCGCCGCCGCCCGGCGTCCGGGTCCACGAGACCCGCCGGTGGGACGACGGCGACCTGATCGTGGCCGGGATCCCGCGGACACGACCCGACGTCGCGGCCGTCCAGGCTGCACTGTGGGCCCGCACCGACCGAGAGGCGGCCCTTCTCCTCGTCGCACCCGTGCAGCAGCGGCTGACGACGGTGGACCAGCTCGGTGAAGCCCTCGACAGGGTGCGGCGCGACCGGCGTCGGTCGTTCCTCCGCACTGTCTTCGTCGACATCGTCGGCGGCGTCCGGTCGCTCAACGAGCTGGACTTCGCCGCGCTGTGCCGTCGCCGAGGTCTCCCTGACCCCGACCGTCAGGTGGTCGCCTCGGGGCCGGCCGGGCGGTGCTACCTGGACGTCCGGTGGAGCCGGTGGCGCGTGGTGGTCGAGGTGGACGGGGTGGGGCACCTCCAGCCCGACCGATGGATCGACGACAGCCTGCGGCACAACGAGATCGCGCTGACCGGCGACGTCGTCCTCCGCATCCCGAGCCTGGGACTTCGGCTCGACCCTGACCGCCATCTCCAGGCCGTCGAACGTGCCCTGCGCCGATCAGGCTGGCGCTGACCGCCGGACCACGACGTCCGAGGACATGGCTGCAATAGCAACCACTTCCTCGGACGCCCCTTGTTCACAGACCAGAACGTCCGAGGAAGTGAGCGCTCTAGCAGCCACTTGCTCGGACGTTGCGGGAGGGGCGCGCAGGTTACGGGCGGCCGGCGAAGGGCATCGTGTTGCCCCAGCGCATGCCCGTGGTGCGCAGGGGGTCGCCCGGCTTCGAGGCCTCCATGATCTGGCCGCCCCCGGCCCAGATGGCGACGTGGTAGATCGCGTCCGGGTTGTTCGGGTTGGTGGACCAGAAGACGAGGTCGCCGGGGCGCAGCTCGTTGTAGCTGATCTTGAGGACCTGCTTGTACTGGTCGCGGCTGGTGCGCGCGAGGTTGACGCCGGCGGTGCGCCAGGCGCTCATCGACAGACCRGAGCAGTCGTAGCCGTTGGGGCCGACACCGCCCCAGACGTACGGCAGCCCGATCTTCGTCTGCGCCCACGCGAGCGCTGCGGCGCCACCCTCGGCCGATCCGCTCGACCGGCCCGTGCCGAGGCCGTAGCCACCGCCGGACGGTGCGGGCGCCGGCGGCGGCGTGACGACCGGGGGTGCGACGGGCGGCTGCGGGTTGGACACGACCGGCGGCGGGTTCGTGGTGGCCGGGGGCGGGTTCGTCGTGGCGGGCGGGTTCGTCGTGGCGGGCGGGTTCGTCGTCGCCGGCGGAGCCGTGTTCCCGCCGCCGGGTGCCGGAGGTGCGGTGGTGGTCGGCGGCGCGGGGGGCGGGCGGAGGGCGGCGGCGCGGGCGGCGGCCTCCTCGCGCTCGCGACGCTGCTGGTCGACGAAGTCCTGGCGGGCGCGCTCGACCTCCGCGCTGGTCTGGCGGGCGGCGGMCAGCGCGGTGATCAGGCCGTCGCGCTCGGCGGTGGCCGCGGTCTGCGCGGCGACGGCGTCCGTCTGTGCCTGCTCGGCGGCGGCCAGCGCGTCGGCGGCCGAGGCCTTTGCGGCCTTCGCGGCCTCGGCGGCCTCGGTGGCGCGGGCGGCGAGGGTGGTGGCGACGAGCTGGGTCGCCCGGTACTGCTGGACGGCCTCGTCGGCCTTGCCGCTGATGCGGTCCAGCGCGGTGCTGCGGCGGGCGACGTCCTGGAACCCGTCGGCAGACAGGAGCGCCTGGAGCAGGTCGGTCGAGCCGCCGGACCGGGCGACCTCGCGGGCGATGGCGACGAGCTGACGGCGGGCGTCCTCGGCGGTGGCCGACGCGTCCTTGGAGCGGGCGACGGCGTCGTCGGAGGCCTGCTGGGCGGCGTCGGCGTCGACGACCGCGCGGTTGTAGGCCTCACCTGCCTGCTGGACCTTGAGCTGGGCGGCGTCGGTCTCCGCGCTCAGCTGGGCGAGTCGGACCTCCATCGAGGCGACGGACCGCTCGGCCGACTTCACGGCTCCCTGGGCACGCCGGACGTCCTGCGCGGAGGGGGGTGTCGGGTCGGCGAACGCGCTGGACGCGCCTGCCGCGAGCAGGGTGGCGACGAGCGCGCCGGCGACCAGGCCCCGTGAGGCCGTGCGCATGCTCGTGCTTCGGCTCACCTGGACGCCCTCCCCGACGTTCGACGACCGGCCTTCGGCGGCCGTTCTCGAGGGACGCTACCGGCGGAAACCTCAGAAGAGAACACGTGTCACACCAGTCCCACGAGTCACACGCGTGTGGTTTGGGAGGAACCGGACAGGTTCACGCAGAGATCACCCGTTCGCCGCAATGACGCCTGGTGAGAAGATCTCTGACCACGATGCGAGACGCCAGTTCCACTTGTCGGACGGATCCGCTTACTGTCAGCCCATGTCCCGCCGAATGTGTCGCTGACCCAGCGCACGCTCGGCTGTGCCCGCGGGCAGGTCGCCACCACGGCGGCCTCGACGTCCCGCCCGAGCCATGGCTCGATCCGTGCGCCACTCCACCCCCTCCGCGGGACGGACGTCGGCTGCCCGAAGCCCCTCCGCGGTCCCATAGATCCCTTATCGACAACGGAGCGCTGAACCGTGAGCAACGAGAGCTGGAACTTCGAGACCCGCCAGATCCACGCCGGCCAGACCGCGGACCCCGCCACGGGCGCCCGCGCGCTGCCGATCTACCAGACGACGTCGTTCGTCTTCGACTCCGCGCAGCAGGCCGCCGACCGGTTCGCGCTCAAGGAGCTCGGCCCGATCTACACGCGCATCGGCAACCCCACGCAGGAGGTCGTCGAGAACCGCATCGCGGACCTCGAGGGCGGCGTCGGCGCGCTGCTCGTCTCCTCGGGCCAGGCGGCGGAGACGCTCGCCATCCTCAACATCGCGGAGGCCGGCGACCACATCGTCGCCAGCCCGTCGCTGTACGGCGGCACGTACAACCTGCTGCACTACACGCTGCCCAAGCTGGGCATCCAGACGACGTTCGTCACGGACCCGCACGACGCGCAGGCGTGGAGGGACGCGGTCCAGCCCAACACCAAGCTGTTCTTCGCGGAGACCATCCCGAACCCGAAGGCCGACATCCTCGACATCGAGCTCGTCGCCGGGGTCGCGCACGAGTCCGGCGTGCCGCTCATCGTCGACAACACCGTCGCGACGCCGTACCTCATCAACCCGCTGAAGTGGGGCGCCGACATCGTCGTGCACTCCGCGACGAAGTACCTGGGCGGCCACGGCTCGGCCATCGGCGGCGTGATCGTCGACGGCGGCACGTTCGACTTCGCGCAGCACCCGGAGCGGTTCCCCAACTACAACACCCCCGACCCGTCCTACAACGGCCTGGTGTTCGCCCGGGACCTCGGCGTCGGCGGCGCGTTCGGCGTCAACCTGTCCTTCATCCTCAAGGCACGCGTGCAGCTGCTGCGCGACCTGGGCTCCGCGATCTCGCCGTTCAACGCGTTCCTCATCGCGCAGGGCATCGAGACGCTGTCGCTGCGCGTCGAGCGGCACGTCGAGAACGCGCAGAAGGTCGCCGAGTGGCTGGAGGCGCGCGAGGACGTCGGCACGGTGCACTACGCCGGGCTGGAGTCGAGCCCGTGGCACGCTGCGCAGCTCAAGTACTCGCCGCGCGGCGCGGGTGCGGTGCTCGCGTTCGAGCTCGACGGCGGCACGGAGGCCGGGCAGGCGTTCGTGTCCGCCCTGGAGCTGCACTCGAACGTCGCCAACATCGGGGACGTGCGCTCGCTCGTCATCCACCCGGCGTCGACGACGCACAGCCAGCTGACGCCCGAGGAGCAGGCGCTGTCCGGCGTCACCCCCGGTCTGGTGCGGCTCGCCGTGGGCATCGAGCACATCGATGACATCCTGGCTGACCTGGACGCCGGCTTCCGCGCTGCGAAGGGTGCCTGACCGAGCATGAGTACGACACCGCCGGGACCGTCGGAGCGCACCACGCGCTCCGACGGCCCGGTGGTGCACCCCGAAGGGAACCGTGTGCCCGACCTGACCCTGTCCCCCGTCCGAGCGCGCACCCTCGGGTCCCGCACGCCCGAGACCGAGCGGCCGCCCGTCCCCGCGAGCGCCGCCTGGCACGAGGGGGACCCCGTGGGTCGTCGGCAGTTCGCGGACCTCGGCCCGCTCAAGCTGGAGTCCGGCGGCCGCCTGCCGGCCGTGCGGCTCGCGTACGAGACGTGGGGCGAGCTGAACGAGGACGGCACCAACGCGGTGCTCGTGCTGCACGCGCTGACCGGGGACTCGCACGTGACCGGCGAGGCCGGCGACGGGCACCCGACACCCGGCTGGTGGTCGTCGATGGTCGGACCGGGGGCACCGATCGACACGGACCGCTGGTTCGTTGTCGCACCCAACGTCCTCGGCGGCTGTCAGGGCTCCACGGGGCCGGCGTCGCCGGGGCCCGACGGGTTGCCCTGGGGCAGCCGGTTCCCCCTGCTGACCGTCCGCGACCAGGTCGCCGCCGAGATCCGCCTGTCCGACCTGCTCGGCATCGACGCGTGGTCCCTCGTCATCGGCGCCTCGCTGGGCGGCCTGCGGGTGCTGGAGTGGGCGGCGAGCGCTCCCGAGCGCGTCGAGGGCATCGCCGCGATCGCGACCGCCGCGCAGACGTCCGGCGACCAGATCGCCGGGTTCCACACGCAGCTGGCCGCGATCCGCGCCGACCCCCGGTACCGCGAGGGCGACTACTACGACGCCGCCGACGGCGACGGCCCGCACGTCGGGCTCGGCCTGGCCCGGCAGATCGCGCACCAGACCTACCGGAGCGCCAAGGAGCTGGACGAGCGGTTCGGGCGCATCCCGCAGGGCGGCGAGCAGCCGCTGGAAGGCGGGCGGTTCGCGGTGCAGTCGTACCTGGACCACCACGGCGACAAGCTGAGCCGTCGGTTCGACGCCAACACCTACGTGGTGCTCACGCGGACGATGGTCACGCACGACCTCGGCCGCGACCGCGGGGGCGTCAGCGCCGCGCTGGCGTCGGTCACCGCGCGCGCGCTCGTGATCGCGGTGGACTCCGACCGCCTGTTCCCGCCCGCCCAGTCCGAGCGCATCGCGGCCGGGATCCCCGACTCCTCGCTCCGCACCATCCACTCGGACTACGGCCACGACGGCTTCCTCATCGAGGAGGACCTGGTGGGGGCCTACGTGCAGGAGTTCCTGGAGCAGGGCGCGCGGCGGTAGCACCTGCGGCACGATGGGCGCCATGCCCTCCGGAGACCTCGCCGACGCCCGCACCGCCCTGCACGCCCAGTGGGACCGCCTGCGGTCCTGGGTCACCGCCGTGGTCGACGACGACGTCGCCGACGAGCCGTCGGTGCTCGACGGCTGGACCGTCGCCGAGCTCGTCGCGCACCTGGGCCGCGCGATGGAGGCGCTCGCGGTGTGCGTGCCGCTGCCCGACGGCACGGTTCCGTACACGTTCGGCGAGTACGTCGGGACGTACGTCGCCCGCGCCGAGGACATCGCGGAGACCACCCGTCAGCTGGCGGTGGACATCGCGCACGACCCGGTCGCGGAGGTCGACGCCCGCGCCCGGGCAGCGTTCGCGCGGCTCGACGAGCTGGGTCCCGAGGACCTCGTCGTGCAGGCCCGCCGCGGTCCCGTGCTGCTCAGCACCATGACCGTGTCGCGCGTGCTGGAGCTGGTGGTGCACGCCGACGACCTCGCGCGGTCGGTGCCGCGCGGCCCGGACCCCGTCGACCCCGGCGCTCTGGCGCTGGTGGCCGACGCCCTCCTCGACATCGTCGTCGCACGCGGCGGCTGGAGCCTCGAGATCGCCGACGCCCGCCTGTGGGTCCGGCTCGCGGCGGGACGGCAGGCGTACGACGTCGATCTGCTGGCCGTCGCGCTGCAGCCCCGCTACACGTCCGACGGGGTGCCCGACCTCGGACGGATGCTGCCGATCCTCTAGTCCAGCTCGACCACGGTCAGCAGCTGCCGGCTCACCAGACCGACCGTCCGAGCGAGCGAGTCGCGGACCGCGGCGGGCACGAACGGGACACCGCGCAGGTGCCACAGGGTCAGCCCGGAGACCCACGCGGCGTCCCGCGCCTTGTCGATGGAGAAGTTCGACACCAGGTCCACCAGCGGCGATGCGCCGGCGCCGTAGCGGACCACGGCCTCGTCGAGGAACGAGCGCCGGATCGGCCGCACCACCTCCGCCAGGACGGCGTTCACCTTCTCGAAGTCGGCGTGGATCGACCCCGACTCCGGTTCCCTGCGGCGCGCGCGGCACGTGGCGACGAGCGCGAGCGCGAGGTCGTGGTTGATGTGCGCGTTCATGCCGGCGAGGGCCAGCTGGATCGGCTGCACGCCCCGGGTCACGCGGCGCTCGACCAGCGGCTCCCACGCCTTCGACACCGGCCGGCCGGCCGCGAGCGCCCGCGGCACGTCGAGGAAGACCTGCGCGAAGCGCACGTCGAGATCCTCGATGAAGGCCTCGTCGGCGAACGTGCCGTCGGTCACCCGCTCGGCGACCAGGGCCGTGACCTGTCGGTAGACGTCGATGAACACGCCGAGCCCGTCGCGCCGCGGCAGTCCCGCGCGGACGCGGTCCATCTCCGCGACGACCGCTCCGATGGCTGCGCTGCTCACGCCCTCCAGGCTCCCAGAGCCCGGGTCGAGAGGACAGGACCTCATCGACCGGGCGTGATCCAGAAGGTTGCCGGGACCTCCACGTGCCGCGGGTCGGGCTCCGGCACGGGGAGAGCTTCGCCGTCCACGAGTGGCCGCGCCAGATAGAGCCGCGACACGTCGTACCGGATCGCTCCAGGCGGCCGCGTGCGACCGCCGCCGCCCGCCGCGTGCACGTGCCATGCCGTCGGGTCGGCGAGGAACTGCTCCGTGGCGCTCGACGTCGCGGGACCGGCGAGCAGCGCCGCGAGGAGCTGGCCGTCGGTCATCGCGGCGAGCGTGAGCTCGTCGAGCCCCGGGTCCTGGTCCAGGAGGGTGCCGACGAGGTGCCGCAGGATCCCGTTCACGAGCACGTTCAGAGGCGAGCAGTGGTAGGCGACCTCGTCGGCCACGAGTCGCACGATGCGCTGTGCCGTGGCGAGATCGGTCTCCACGGCGCCGTCGACGACGCGGAGCCGACCGAGCAGGGCTGCCGGGTCGGGGTGCTCCCGGCCGTGCACCCGACCGCTGCGCACGTACGAGTCGAGATGGTCGAGCGACAGCAGCCCTGAGCGCTGCGTCAGGGCCGACGGTCGACTGCCCTCCACGGTCGCGAGCACGTCGGACACCGCGACACCGTGCCGGGCGAGGAGCCCGTCGAGCGTCAGCACGGCAGCGGTGCCGAGCACGTGGTGATCGAGGCCACGGACCCCTTCGAGGGTGTGGCTGAACGGCAGGTGCCCGACGTCGTGCAAGAGCGCGGCCGCGCGGGTGACGGTGTCGTCGGGGTCGACGGACGCGACGAGGGCGAGCAGGCCGAGCGAGTGCTCGAGGCGGGAGTACGACTGCGTCGTGACGAGCGAGGCCGCTCCCGCGTGCGCGACGAGCCCGAGCCGGCGTACCTGCCACGTGCGCAGCAGGGCGGTCTCGAGCGGCGACAGCGAGATGACGGTCTGCCACAGCTGGTCGACGTGCACGCCACCGAGCCCGAGGGTGTCCGACACCCCGACCCCGGGCGCGGTCCTCTCGATCACCCGTCCCCCCGTTCCTCGTCGTCCGGCGCACCGATGCCTCAGGCCGTCAGGACCGGGTGCCGCGGAGACACACACCATCCTGCATCGCGACGACTCGCGCCCGGCGGTTACGTTGGGCCGGTGATCGCCGCCTACGCCGCCCGGTTCTCGTCCGACGACCCCGTCAGCGCGCTGGAGGTCGGTGAACAGCCGGCTCCGGAGGCGCGGGAGAACTGGTCGGTCGTCGACGTGCGGGCCGCCGCGCTGAACCACCACGACGTGTGGACGCTGCGCGGGGTCGGGATCCGGGCTGAGGCACTGCCGATGATCCTGGGCACCGACGCCGCCGGGGTCACCGCCGACGGTCGCGAGGTCGTCGTGCACGGTGTCATCGGCGGGGCGAGCGGTCACGGCGTGGGGGCCGACGAGCCGCGCAGCCTGCTGTCCGAGCGCTACCCGGGGACGCTCGCGGAGCAGGTCGCGGTGCCCACCTGGAACCTCGTCGACAAGCCCGCCGAGCTGTCGTTCGTCGAGGCCGCGTGCCTGCCGACCGCCTGGCTCACCGCCTACCGGATGCTCTTCCGGTMCGGCGGCGCGACTCCCGGGCAGCGGGTCCTCGTGCAGGGCGCGGGCGGTGGGCTGGCCACCGCGGCGATCCTCCTCGGGGCGGCGGCAGGGCTCGAGGTGATCGTGACCAGCCGTTCCGAGGAGCGCCGTGCGCACGCGCTGGCCCTCGGGGCAGCGGCCGCGGTGGAGCCCGGCGCGCGCGTGCCGCGGGCGGACGTGGTGCTGGAGAGCGTCGGGAAGGCCACCTGGTCGCACTCGGTCCGGTCGGTGCGGCCCGGCGGGACGATCGTCGTCGCAGGTGCCACCAGCGGGGACGCCGAGCCCGCCGAGCTCACCCGGATCTTCTTCCAGGAGATCACTGTCGTCGGCACCACCATGGGGACGCGCGACGACCTCGGGCACCTGCTCGCGTTCCTCGCCCGCACCGGGGTGCGACCGCTGGTGGACTCGACGTTCGCGCTGGCCGACGCACGCGACGCGGTGCGGCGGCTCGTGGACGGCGACCAGTTCGGCAAGATCGTGCTCGTGCCTTGACCGGCGGGGAGTGGGCCGACGACGTTCTCGGGCCCGACTACAGGGTCCGGACGCTCGTGCTGCAGCCCGACGACGAGGGGGACGTCGTGGCGACCCTCGTCCGGTACGCACCGCCGAGCAGCGAGCCGCTGCGGCCGTCGCGCGCGATCCTCTACGTCCACGGCTGGTCCGACTACTTCTTCCAGACCGGGCTCGCCGAGTACTGGCACGCCCGCGGAGCCGCCTTCTACGCGCTCGACCTGCGCAAGTACGGCCGCAGCCTGCGCCCGGGCCAGACGCCCGGGTACATCGAGAACCTGGAGACCTACGACGAGGAGCTCGAGGCGTCGCTCGACGTCATCTCTGCGGACCTCGGGGCACGCGCCCGCGTGATGGTGATGGGCCACTCGACGGGTGGGCTCGTCGCGGCMCTGTGGGCGAACCGGYACCCCGGGGAGCTCAGCGGCCTGGTGCTCAACAGCCCGTGGCTCGAGCTGCAGGGGTCGTCCGTGCTCCGGCACATCAGCGCCCCGGCGGTCGCGCGKATCGCCCGGTTCCAGCCGAAGGCGCCGCTGCCCAACATCGACCCCGGCTACTACGCCCGCACCCTGAGCAGTGCCAGCGGCGGCGAGTGGACCTACGACACCACCTGGCGGCCTACCCCGTCGTTCCCCGTCCGGGCCGGTTGGCTGCAGGCCGTCATGTCCGGGCATGCGCGGGTGGCCCGCGGCCTGAGCATCGAGGCGCCGATCCTCATGTGCGCGTCGAGCCGCACGGTCATCAGCCCGCGGTGGAGCGAGGACATGCGGCACGCCGACGTGGTCCTCGACGTGGAGCTGCTGGCGCGCCGCGCGGTGCAGCTGGGGTCGCACGTGACCGTCGTCCGGATCCGCGACGGGCTGCATGACCTCGCGCTGTCACCGCGACCCGTGCGCGAGCGGTTCTACGCGGAGATCGACCGCTGGTCGTCCGCGTACGGCTGGGGCTGACCGGCCCTACGGCCGCAGGATGCCGGTGGCCTCGGCCTCACGGCTGGGGGCTGACCGGCCCTACGGCCGCAGGATGCCGGTGGCCTCGGCGAGCGTCGGGCCGCCCTCCCCCAGCCGCCAGGCGCGCCAGCCGTCGACCGGGTTCTCCGCGGACACGGCCGCCGACGCGGCGTCGTCCGGGTCGGCGTGCAGCTCGCCCGTCGGGAGCTCGATGAGCCCGTCGGTGCGCAGCATCGCGAGCAGGCGCTGGCCGCGCCGTTCGCGGACCCAGACCAGGGTCGTGATCGCGCGGCGGCTCTTGGCGAGGGTCGCCAGCTCGGGCAGCGCGCTCGGGCCGCCGTCGGACCAGGGCTCGCGGATCGGCGCGATCTCCTTGGTGGTCTCCGGTCCGGCCTGCGGCGGCGGCGCCGGGCTCCGCGGGGGCGGGCTCGGCGCGGGCGGCGGAGGCGGGTTCGTCGTCGGGAAGCTCGAGGAGATGGGCAGCGCGGCGGGCAGGGGTGCGAACGGCCGGGGGCCGGTCACCTGGTCCGTGCGGTCGCGAGGCGGCGTGCGCGGGACGACCTGGTCGGCGGCGGCCCGCAGCCCGAGCACCGGGGTCAGGGTGGTGGGCGCGTCGTGGATCGTCGACGACACCCGCGGCTTGTCCGCCGCCGGCTGCAGGACGGGGGCGGGGGTCGGCTTCGGAGCGGGCGCCGGCTCGGGTTCCGGGGCCGGGGTCGCGGTCGGCGTGGACGCCTGCGTCGGGCGAGGAGCCGGCCGAGGCGTCGCCTGCGGGATCGGCGCCGTCGTCGGCGCACGCAGCGGGGTCGGTGCGGGCACCGCGGGCGTGGCCATCGGCGGTGTCACGGCGCGCAGCTCGCCCGTGGCGGGAGTGCGCACGTGCGGCGTGGGCGGGACGTGCGACTCGAACTGAGCGCCCCCCGCGAATCCCTCGCTCGACCGGACCAGCCGCAGCGCGGTGGGCTCGACGGAGCGGCGCGCCCCCTCGTGCGTCGCCAGCGGCGAGACGTCCAGGAGCCGCCGGTCGTCCACCCCGCGCACCACGCCGACCTGCAGCACGTCGACGTGCCGGCCGGGGCCGCGCAGGAAGCCGAGCGTGTCTCCGGCCTCGGCGGCGACCTCCGAGCAGAGCAGCACCAGGCGGACACCCTCACGGCGGCTGGACTGCGTGCCGAACGCCGCCTGCTCCCGGAACGCCGCGAAGTCGACCGCGAACCGGCTGGGGTCCGGGTGGTAGGCGCGCGCCAGGTCCGTCGTCGTCATCCGGGACGCCGCGCCGGCGTGCCGGAGCGCGGAGATGACGGCGTCGTCGTCGACGACCTGCACGACGTCGACCACGACGGCACGTCCCGTGGCGTCCAGGGCGAGCAGCTCGGGCAGGTCGGCGTGGTCGGGGGCGTTGGTCCGGGAACGGACCGCGAACAGGGGCTCACCGGCGATCGCGGCGAGGTGGTGGCTCAGGAGCGAGGCGCACTCCTGCGCGAACGATCCGGTCAGGGGCTGCATCGGCTGGACGAGGCGCGGTCGGCCGTCGTCGAGCTCGAAGAGAGGCATCAGTCCCGGCCTTCCTGGGCACGCCGCCGCCAGCTGCGCGTCCGTGTGTTCACCCGCGCGCCCCGACCGGCACACGTGCGACCACACTGTCCCACAGCACGGTCAGCCCGTCAGCCCGTCCGCACGGTGTGCCTGGACGAGATCGGTCACATCACTCGAACGTGGTCAGCGCGGCCTCGACCCGCTCGACCTTGCCGGTGAGCTCACCGGTGTGCCCGGGGCGGATGTCCGCCTTGAGCACCAGGCTGACCCGGCCGCCGTGCCGGCCGACCGCCTCGGTCGCGCGCTTCACGACGTCCATCACCTCGTCCCACTCGCCCTCGAGGGTGGTGAACATGGCGTCGGTGCGGTTGGGGAGCCCGGACTCGCGGACGATGCGCACGGCATCGGCGACGGCGGCGGTGACGGACTCGCCCGCACCGAGCGGGGCGACGGAGAAGGCGACGAGCATGCGGCCAGCCTAGGCCGGTGTCGCGGCATGACGGGCGGGCAGGTGCGCCGCCAGGAGCTCGGCGAGGTGCACGCCCTGCACGCCGGCCAGGTGGTCGGCCTGCGTCCGGCACGAGAAGCCGTCGGCCAGGTAGACGTCCCCGGGAGCGGCGGCGCGCAGCGCCGGGAGCAGGGCGTTCTCCGCGACCGCGACGGACACGTCGTAGTGGCCCTTCTCCATGCCGAAGTTGCCGGCCAGCCCGCAGCAGCCCGCGAGCGCCGAGAACTGCGCACCGGCGTCGGTGAGCAGCCGGCGGTCGGCGGTCCACGTCATCACGGAGTAGTGGTGGCAGTGCGGCTGCACGACGGCGGTCACGTCGGAGAGGTCCGGCACCTGCCAGCGGTCGCCGGGGCCGATGGGGGCGGGCGCGGTGAGCAGCTCCGCGAGCGTGCGGGTCTCGCGGGCGACCGCCACCGCGCGGGGGTCGTCGGGCAGGAGGTCGAGCAGGTCGGAGCGCAGGACGGCGGTGCACGACGGCTCGAGCCCGACGATCGGGATCCCGTTGACGGCGAAGGGCCCGAGCACGCCCAGCAGGCGGGTCAGCTGCTTCCGGGCGCCGTCGAGCTGGCCGGTGCTGATCCAGGTGAGCCCGCAGCACGCGCCGTCCTGCGGGATCAGCACCTCGTAGCCGGCGTCGGTGAGCACCGCGACAGCGGCCTGCGCGACGGACGGGGCGAGGGTGTCCGAGAACGAGTCGGTCCACAGCACCACGCRCGGCTTCTTGCCGGCGGAACCACCCGTCCCCTTGCCGGAACGTCCGAGGAACTGGTCGCCGGGGCGCTCACTCGCTCGGACGTCGCCGGTCTCGATCTCGTTGCGTCCGCGCACCTGGTCGCTCTGGCGCTCACTTCCTCGGACGCTGTGAGTCAGCGTGACGGCGTCTCGACCCTCGCCGCGCACCCACGTGCGGAACGGCTGCCGGGCGAACGTCACCATCTGGCGGCGGGTGTCCATCCCGCCACCGGCGAGGACCACCTTCGCGACGGGGCGGATGCCGAGGACCGCGTTGGTCAGCGCCGCGAGCCCTGGGACCCCGGTGATCAGCCGTGCCCACCGGGGCAGCCACCCGAGCGCGTAGTGCGACACCGGGCGGAGCTTCCCTCGATATGTACGGTGCAGCACCTCGGACTTGTACTGAGCCATGTCGACGCCCGCGGGGCAGTCCGACGAGCACGCCTTGCAGGACAGGCACAGGTCGAGGGAGTCGTGCACCTCGGGCGAGGCCCAGCCGCCCGACACGAGCGTGCCGTTCGCCATCTCCTGCAGCACCCGCGCGCGGCCGCGCGTGGAGTCCTTCTCGTCCTTCGTCGCCAGGTACGACGGGCACATGAAGCCACCGGTCGCGGTGCTGTCCGCCCGGCACTTGCCGACGCCGACGCAGCGGTGCAGCGCGGTCGTGAGGTCCCCGGCGTCGTGAGCGAACGAGAAGCCGTGCCCGTCGGAGAGCAGCGGCCGGGCCCACGGACGGCGCAGGTCGGCATCGAGCGGGCTCGGGCGCACGAGCACCCCGGGGTTGAGCAGGTCGCGCGGGTCGAGGAGGTCCTTGAAGGCGCCGAACAGGTCGATCGCCTTCGCCGAGTACATGACCGGGAGCAGCTCGGAGCGCGCGCGACCGTCGCCGTGCTCCCCGGACAGCGAGCCGCCGTGGGAGGCGACGAGCGTCGCGGCGTCCGTCATGAACGCGCGCAGCGGGTTGCCGGACCGCTCCAGCGGGATGTCGAGGCGCAGGTGCACGCACCCGTCGCCGAAGTGCCCGTACGCGAGGCCGTCGACCCCGTGCGACGCCATGAGCGCCTCGAGCTCGCGCAGGTACGCACCCAGCCGCTCGGGCGGCACCGCCGAGTCCTCGAACCCGGGCCACGCCTGCTCGCCCGAGGGCGTCCGCCCACCGAGGCCGGCGCCGTCCTCCCGGATCCGCCACATCGCGGCAGCCTCCGGACCGGGCGGGAAGAGCCCGACGGCGGCGGTCTGCGCGTCGGCGGCCAGCGCGCGCGCCCGGTCGAGAGCCTCGTCCAGCGAGTCCCCGCCGACCTCCACCATGAGCCAGCCGCCCCCGGCCGGCAGGGGCGGCACCGCAGCGGCACCGCGGACGCGGCGCACCACGTCGACCAGCCGGGAGTCCATGCCCTCGATCGCCAGCGGGGCGTGCGCGAGCAGCGCCGGGACGGCGTCGGCGGCCGTGGGCATGTCCGGGTAGCCGAGGACGACGAGCACGGGTGCCGCCGCGACCGGGACCAGGCGGACGGTGGCGCCGAGCAGAGTCGCAACGGTCCCCTCGGTGCCGACCAGCGCCTTGGCCAGGTCGGTGCCCTTCTCGGGCAGCAGGTGCTCCAGGGAGTAGCCGGAGACCTGCCGGCCGAACCGTCCGAGCTCGGTCCGCAGGATGTCGAGGTGCCCGCGGACGAGGGCGTCGAGACCCGGCACGACGTCGAGCGCGCCCGCCCCGGAACGCGCCTCGAACCGTCGGCCCGTGCCGTCCACCACGTCGAGCGCGAGCACGTTGTCGGCGGTGCGCCCGTACGCGACCGCGCGGGGGCCGCACGCGTTGTTGCCGATCATCCCGCCGAGCGTCGCGCGGGCCTGTGTCGACGGGTCGGGACCGAACCGCAGGCCGTGCGGCGCGGCGGCCTTCTGCAGGCTCGCCATCACCACACCGGGCTCGATGCGGGCCGTCCGCGCGGCCGGGTCGATGTCGAGGATCCGGTTCACATGGCGCGAGAAGTCGAGCACGACGCCGGTACCGACCGCGTTGCCCGCGACGGACGTCCCGCCGCCCCGCGCGGTCAGCGGCACGCCCAGGGACCGGGTGACCTCGAGCGCGGCGAGCACGTCGTCGGTGTCCTGCGGGAACGCGACGACCTGCGGGACCACGCGGTAGTTGGACGCGTCGGTGGAGTACTCCGCCCGGCGGCGGGTGCTGTCGTCGACCGCCCCGCGCAGCGCGGACCGCAACGCCTGCACGACGTCGGCGCTGCTCACGCCCCCTGCCACGGTCTCGGTCACGGCCACCACGGGGGCAGTCTCCCATCGGCGGCCGACTCCCCCGCACACCCCGCCAGGGAGTGGTCACCGCCCGGCGACAACAGGGTGGAATGTTCCGTGTGTCCGTTTTCACACTGTTTCGGGAGAAATGCCCCGATATGTAAGCGCTTCGAGTCGCTACTGTCTCGCGGGCCCGCCGATCGGTGGGCCCTCCCCGAACGAGAAGAAGATGATGCGCTCCTTCACCTACCGCGTCGCGGCCCCCGTCCTCCTGGCCGCAGCCCTCGCCGGCGTCTCCGGCTGCAGCGTCCTCGACCAGGCGGACCCGCCCGTCCGCGACGAGACGTCGGGCGAGATCACCGAGTCCAGCGAGGCCGACGTGTTCTCGCTGAAGGTGGGCGACTGCCTCAACCAGGCGGCGAGCGAAGAGGAGACAGAGGTCTCCTCCGTGCCGACCGTCCCGTGCGCCGAGCCGCACGACAGCGAGGCCTACGCGGCGACCGACCTGCCCGAGGGTGACTACCCGGGCGACGCGTCCGTCACCGAGTCGGCCGACACGTACTGCTACGACGAGTTCGCGACGTTCATCGGCCTGTCGTACGACGAGTCGGCCCTCGACCTCGCGTCCTTCTACCCGACGCAGGAGTCCTGGGCCGGKGGCGACCGCGAGATCATGTGCTTCGTCTCCTCGCCCGACGGCCAGGTCACGGGAACGCTCGCGGCCGCCGCACGCTGACCCCACCCTCCCGCTGTGCCGGGAGACGCGAACGTCCGCACTCGGACGGGGTCGAACCCTGTCGAGTGCGGACGTCGCGGAGGGATCAGGCCAGGGACGCGTCCAGCGTGATCTCCGTGCCGGTCAGCGCCTTGCTCACCGGGCAGGTGGCCTTGGCGTTCTCCGCGGCGGCGCGGAAGCCGTCGGCGTCCAGCCCGTCGACCTCGCCGCGGACGGTCAGGGCGATCGTGGTGATGTGCAGGCCGCCCGCCGGGTCGGGACGCAGCGTCACGTCCGCGCTGACCTCGAGGGCGATGGGGGTGCCGCCGGCGTCGGCGATCACGGCGGAGAGCTGCATGGCGAAGCAGGACGTGTGGGCAGCCGCGATGAGCTCCTCGGGGCTCGTCGTGCCACCCGCCTCCTCGGCGGTCCGCTTCGGGAACGAGACGTCGAACGTGCCGGCGCCGGAGCTGGTGAGCTCGACCTGCCCGCTGCCCTCCATCAGGGTGCCGTTCCAGGCGGTCCGAGCGGTGCGCGTGGACATGGTGCTCCTTTGCTGTGGGCGGAGCGGGCAGACGCCCGCATCCCCCACGCTAGGCAGACTGCAGGCTCAGCGCGCGCGTTCGAGGTGCCCGGTGACGATCTGCGTCGGCGCGCCGGCCTGTCGCAGGGCCCACGCGGCACGCGCGTGCAGGGCGCGCCGCTCGTCGGGTTCGAGGCCGTTGTAGAGCGCCTCGCGCACCAGGTCGTGCCCGAACACGAGCCGGTCGCCGCGAGCGCGGACCACGCCGGCGGCCAGGCCGTGCCGCAGGGTGCGCCAGCAGTCCGCGACGGGGTCACCCGACAGCGAGGCGAGGTCGGCGATGACGAACGACGTGCCCAGCACCGAAGCCTGGCCGAGCAGGGCGAGCACGTCGGCGCCCAGGTACTCGACGCGGCGACGGACCACCTCGTCGAGCGGGGTCATCCAGCGGGTCCYGGTGGAGTCGAGCACGCCGTCGGACGCGACCAGCGCACCCGCGGCGCGCGCGGTGCGCACGACGTCCGCGACCAGCCGCGGGTTGCCGCCGGTGGTCGCGAGCGTGCCCCGCAGCGAGGGTCCGACGGGGCCGCCGACGAGGTTCTCGGCCAGCTCGACGGTCGCCCGCGCGTTGAGCGGGCGCAGCTCGAGGTACCGGGCTCCGGCGCGGGTCCACGCGGCGACGAGCTCGGCCAGCTCGGGTCGGTACGGCACGGGCCGCATCGTGAGCACGACGAGCGCGCGCGGCACGGCGCCCTCCCGTGCCAGCTGGAGCAGGACGGCGAGCGAGGGGGCGTCCGCCTCGTGCACGTCTTCGAGCACGAGGGCCCACGGCCGGAGGTCACCGTGGCGGCGCAGGAGGGCCGCGAACAGCTCCGCGGCGCGGTCGTACCGGGCTCCCGAGCGGACCGGGTCGGCGTAGATCGCGTCGAGCAGGTCAGCGAGCTCGGTCTCGACGGGGCTGCGCCCGGGCCCGTGACCGGCGGCGGCGGAGGACCGCACGAGGAGTGCGTCCGACAGCAGCGCGAACGGCCAGCCGCGCAGGGCCGTCGCCTGGGCGGTCCGCAGCTCGACGTCGAGGAGCCGCGCGGAGCCGCGCAGGGCGTCGACCAGGCTGGTCTTGCCGACCCCGGCCTCGCCCTCGAGAAGGACGGTGACGCCCACCCCGTCGGCGGCCGTCGACAACAGGTCGTCGAGGTCGTCGAGCTCGGCGGCACGGCCCACCAGGGGCCATGTCCGCCCCGGCTCGGCCGAGGTGCTCATGCGCCCGATCGTAGGGCCGCGACGGGCGTGCGGGTCCGATCTGCACGCAGACCGGGATCAGCCGCTGTACTCCCAGTGCCACGCCTCGGGCTTGCTGCCGCCCCACTCGGCCCACGACGGGTGGATCCAGCTGAGGTCGGGCGCGTGCGAGGCCATCCACCGGTGCTGCTTCGTCCCGAACGAGTCGATGCCGCCGCCGAGGTCGACGGCGATGCCGCTGCCGTGGTTGGACGTGCCGGGCGTCGCGCACAGGTATCCCTTGGTGCGCTTGCACGCGACCTGGCCCGCGTAGGAGCGGTAGGAGTCGTTGACCACGAGGTCGGAGCCGAACTGCGCGCGGTACGCGGAGTTCAGGACGTCGAGCTGCTCGGCCGCGTCGCAGCGCAGGCGCACGGAGGCGTCGAAGCTGACGCCGCAGAGCGCGGAGTCGGGGATCTTGCCGTTGGCGTACCCGAGGAGCGACTGCTTCCACTCCGCGCGCTGGGCCTCCTGGGCGGCCTGGGCCTGGGCGGCGGCGTCGGCGGCTGCCTGCGCGGCGGCAGCGGCGGCGGCGGCCTCCGCGGCGGCCTGGGCTGCGGCGGCGTCGGCCGCGCGCTTGACCTCGGCGCTCTGCCGCACGGTGGTGGTGAGGGTCGCGACGGCGGCCACGGCCTCGCGCAGCTGGGCGGTCGTCTCGTCCTCCTTGCCGGCGGCGGGCGGGACGAGCGGCACGGGTGCCGGTGCGGGCGTCTGCTCGAACACGCTGGCGGGGTCGATGGGTGCGAGCGGGTCGACGGGGGCGGGCACGACGGGCGCCGTGGTCGCGGCGGGTGTGCTGTCCGCGGCGGCGGGCTCCTCGCGCTCGGCCGAGCGGGAGGACGCGGCGCCGCGGGTGTCGGTCGTGTCGTCCGCCTCGTCGCCGGTCGCCTCGACCAGGAGCTCGTCGAGGTGGGCGGTGGCGGCCTCGAGGGCCTCGAGCTGGGCGGCGTCGATGGCGACCTGGGCGCCCTCGGCCTGCACGGTCTGCGCGACCTCGATCGCGTCGGCGGCGACATCGACCGCACCGGCCCGCGCTCGTTCGACCTGGGCTGCACCGGGGACGAGGGCGGGGATGAACGCGCTCCCACCATCACCGGCGGTGGCGGACACGGTGACCATGACGCACATGCTCAGGGCGAGCGCGGCGACCACACCACCCTGCGCGAGGCGGACGGGGCGACTGGCTGCGCGTGCCGGCGCAGGGCGCGCCGCGGCGTGCCGGCCACTCGTGGCGCGACCTCGGGAGGGAATCTTGTAACTCACGCGTAACACGTTAAGTTCATCGGACAACCGTCCAGGACACTTGAGGCCTCTGGGCGGGGGAGATCTCGTGAGGATCTCGTTACGGCTCCGTCACATAATTCATAGGTTCGGGCGGCTACGATGCCGCCGTGCCCCCTGAATTGCCCCCTGAGACGCCCCCCGGACCGGTCGGTCCCGAGCCCGTCCGCGGCCTCGACGACCTCTACGACATCGCCCGTCTGGCCGAACGTCTCGGCGTCGAGCACGCGACCATCCGGGTCTGGCTCTCC
This sequence comes from Cellulomonas sp. P5_C5, assembly GCF_054049655.1. Taxonomy (NCBI): domain Bacteria; kingdom Bacillati; phylum Actinomycetota; class Actinomycetes; order Micrococcales; family Cellulomonadaceae; genus Cellulomonas; species Cellulomonas sp. P5_C5. The sequence goes on from NZ_JBFULY010000004.1 coordinate 259,959, forward strand.
CGCAAGGTGCCGTGGCTCCCGCAGCCCGACGGGCGGCTGAACGGCGGCGCCGTGTGGCGCGCGACCACCCTCGCCGGCATCGAGATGCGCCGCGAGCGCGGCCGCCCCGGACGCAAGCCGAAGTTCGTCCCCGCCGCGTCGGCGGCGGACGTCCCGCGCACGGGGATGATCCCCGTCGTCGCCCAGAGGACGAGCTAGAGCACCGTCAGCCGCAGCGCCCCCGGTGCCGACGCCGGCACCGCGGGTCGCACCGGACGCACGGGCGCCAGCCGCACGTACGGCTCCCCCGGCGCCGGCCGGGGATCGGGCTCGCCTGCGTTGGGCCACAGCGCGAACGCGCGCTCGGCCTGGGCGGTGATGGTCAGCGACGGGTTCACGCCGAGGTTCGCGGAGACCGTCGACCCGTCGACGACGTGCAGCCCGGGGTGCCCGAAGACCCGGTGGTACGGGTCGACGACCCCCTCGGCGGCCGACCTGCCGATCGTGCAGCCGCCCAGGAAGTGCGCCGTCATGGGCACGTCGGCGACCTCACCGAGGCTGCTCGCCGCGAAGCCGCCGAGGTGGACCGCCATCCGCCGGTAGGCGGCGTTCGCGGCCGGGATCCACGTCGGGTTGGGCTCGCCCTCACCCGGCGCCGACGTCAACCGCGTGGCGCCGCGCCAGGTCCGGCGCGGCCGCACGGTGATCGAGGCACCGCCCGTCTGCATCACCAGGCCGATGACCGTGCGCTGCGACCAGCTGCCCAGACCGAGCACGATCGAGGCGACCTGCCCCGGGTGCCGCAGCGCGGTACCCAGCCAGCGCACCGGACGTGGCACCCGCCCGCCGCCGTCGGTGAGCACCGTGCTCAGCAGGCCCATGAGCTGGGACCCCCGCCCGTAGCGCACGGGTTCGAGGTGGGTGTGGTCGTCGAGGTGGACCGAGGACGTGATGGCGACCCCGCGCGTCATGTCCGGGCGCCGTCGCCAGCCGCGCCAGCGCGTCGCCGCCCCGCCGAGCGACTCGCTGTTGGTGCGCGTGAGCACGCCGAGCCGGTCGGACAGCCCGGGCAGGGTGCCGGTCGCCTTCATCCGGTGCAGGAGCTCCTGCGTTCCCCACGTGCCCGCGGCCACCACCACCTGACCGGCGGTCACGGTCCGGTCTCCGCCGCGCCGCCCCGTCCGCGTCGTCCGCACCTCCCACTCCTGGCCGCGCGGGCGGATCGACGTCACCGTCGTCTCGGCGACCACGCGCGCACCCGACCGCTCCGCCAGGTACAGGTAGTTCGTCGGCAACGTGTTCTTCGCGCCGTGCCGGCAGCCGGTCATGCACTCGCCGCACTCCAGGCACCCGCGGCGCGACGGCCCCGCGCCACCGAAGAAGGGGTCCGGCACCACCGCGCCGGGCGGCCCGAACACCACGCCGACGGGGGCGAGCCGGAACGTGTGCCCGACGCCCAGGTCCTCGGCCGTCCTGCGCACGACCTCGTCCGCGGGCGTGCACGTCGGGTTGTCGACGACGCCGAGCATGCGGCTCGCCTGGTCGTAGAAGGGCGCCAGCTCCGCGCGCCAGTCGGTGATGCCCGACCACTGGGGGTCGCGGTAGAAGGCGTCGGACGTCGGCCGGTAGAGCGTGTTCGCGTAGTTGAGCGACCCGCCCCCGACGCCCGCGCCCGCCAGCACCACCACGTCGGGCAGCACGTGGATGCGCTGGATGCCGAGCCAGCCGAGGCGCGGGGCCCACAGGAACCGGCTGACGTCCCACGACGTCCGCGGCAGCGTCTCGTCGGTGAACCGGCGACCCGCCTCGAGCACCAGGACGCGGTAGCCCTTCTCGACGAGCCGCAGCGCGGCGACGGACCCGCCGAACCCGGACCCGACGACCACGACGTCGTAGTCGGCCACCGCACCTCCCTCGGGACAGTGCGCCGATCGTAGGCTCGACGCATGCGCGAACGTGCAGACCCCGCGCGCGCCGCCGACGTGGCGGACGCGATGCGGGTGCTCGCCCGCGAGGGGTTCCTGCCCGCGGAGCAGCGTCCCCGCGCGCACGAGGACCGGCCGCTGCCGCTGTGGAACGGGCAGACCAGCTCGCAGCCGAGCACCGTCGCGGCGATGCTGCGGCTGCTGCAGGTGCCCGTCGGCGCGCGCGTCCTGGACGTCGGCTCCGGCTCGGGCTGGACGACGGCGCTGCTCGGTCGGCTCGTCGGCCCGGACGGGGTGGTGCTGGGGCTCGAGCTGGACCCGGAGCTCGCGGTGTGGGGTGCGTCGAACCTCGACGCGTGCGGGCTGCCGTGGGCGCGGATCGAGCCGGCGTCCCCCGGCGCGCTCGGCCGGCCGGTGGACGGCGGGTGGGACCGGATCCTCGTGTCGGCGTCGCCGCGGTCCCTGCCGACGGTGCTCGTCGAGCAGCTCGCCGAGGGGGGCCGGCTGGTGATCCCGGTCCGCTCGACCATGCACCTCGTGGAGCGCGTCGCAGGCCAGGCACGTGTCACCACGCACGGCTCCTACACCTTCGTCCCGCTGCGCTGACGACGGCGGACGCACCTCGCGAAGCGTCCAATTCGCCAGAAGGTGACGAATGCCGTACCTGCCAGTAACGTGCACCGGGCGTACGCCTGCGTGTGACTACCGTCACGCTCCGGTGCACGCAGTCGGTCCTCCTCGAAGCCAGGGATGCGCACATGCCACGTCGACCCGTCCTCGCCGCCGTCACCGCCTTGTCCGTCGCGGTCACCACCGCGTTACTCGGCGCCGGCGGCGCCTCGGCGGCACCACCGCCGACGGACGGCCCGACCGCGGGGAGCTCGCGCGACATCGCCGGGCGGCTCGACGCCAAGCTCGCCCGCGACCTGGTCGGGGCCACGGGCACCGTCACGGCCTTCGTGCAGCTCGACGCGAAGTCCGGCAGCGAGGTCACGGCCGACGGCGGTACCCCCGCCGAGGTCAAGGAGGCGGCCGCCGACACCGAGGCGCTCGCCGACGAGGTCGTCCCCCAGCAGGTCACCGCCCGCTCGGCCACCTCCGCCGCACCGAAGCAGATCGCGACGCTCACCAACCTCGTCGCGGGCACGCTGGTCACGGGCGACGCCGCGCAGGTCCGGGCGCTGGCCGACTCCCCCGAGGTGGTCGCGGTCTACCGCGTGACCCCGAAGACCGCCACGAACGCGCACAACGTCGAGTTCACGCGGGCGCTGAAGGTGTGGCAGGACACGGGCCAGACCGGTGAGGGCGTCCGCATCGGCGTCATCGACACCGGGCTCGACTACACCCACGCCGACTTCGGCGGCCCCGGCACGGTCGAGGCGTACGAGGAGGCCTACGGCGAGGACGGCTCCGGCCCGGTCCCCGACGGCTTCTACGACCCGGCAAAGTACATCGGCGGCTACGACTTCGCCGGCGCCCTCTACAGCGCGAGCGACGACATCGAGGGTGCGACCCCCGTGCCGGCGCCCGACGAGAACCCGATCGACAACACCTACCTGTCGGACAACAGCGGCCACGGCACGCACGTGTCCGGCACCGCCGCCGGCTACGGCGTGACGCCGGACGGGACGACGTTCGACGGCGACTACAGCGGCCTGACCAACGTCTCCGACTGGCTCGTCGGCCCCGGCACCGCACCCGGCGCGGGCATCTTCGCGCTCAAGGTGTTCGGTGACATCGGCGGCTCGACGAACCTGACGTCGCTCGCCCTCGACCGCGCGGCGGACCCGAACGCGGACGGCGACCTGAGCGACCGGCTCGACGTGGTCAACATGTCGCTCGGCAGCGACGGCTCCCCCGCCGACGACCCGGACAACCTGCTGATCGACGCCCTGACGGCGCTCGGCACCGTCATGGTGATCGCGTCCGGCAACGCCGGTGACATCACCGACATCGGCGGCAGCCCGGGCAACGCCGCGAGCGCCCTGACCGTCGCGAACTCCGTCGGCGCCCCGCAGACGTACGACGGCGTCGAGGTCACCGCGGCCGCCGACCCGGCCCTCGTCGGCATCCACTCGGGCCAGAACTCGGTCGCCTACGGCGGCGCCGACGTCACCGCACCCGTCGGCAACCCCGGCGCCAACTTCGACGGCTGCACCGCGTTCACCGCGGCCCAGGCGGCCGCCGTCGCCGGCAAGGTCGCCTACCTCTKGTGGAACGACGACGACACCGCCCGCCGCTGCGGCTCTGCCGTCCGGTTCAACAACGCGACGGCCGCCGGTGCGGTCGGCGTGCTGCTGCCCACGGAGAACACCCCGTTCGCCGCCGGCATCTCCGGCAACGCCGCGATCCCCGGCTTCCAGATGACCGCCGCCACCACGGACCTGCTGCTCCCGGAGATCCAGGCCGGCACGCTCACCGTCCACATCGGCCCCGGCCTGGCCGGCACGGTCGTCGAGGACATCGCGGGCGACATGCTCAACTCAGGCTCGTCGCGCGGCGTGCACGGCTCCCTGGGCCACGGCAAGCCTGACGTCGCCGCTCCCGGCACGCAGATCCTGTCCGCCGCCTCGGGCGCCGGCAACGAGCCGAACTCCCTGTCCGGCACGTCGATGTCGAGCCCGCACGTCGCGGGCATCGCCGCCCTGGTCCGGTCGGCCCACCCCAGCTGGGAGGCCGAGCAGGTCAAGGCCGCCGTGGTGAACACCGCGACGCACGACATCTGGACGGGTCCGGGCGGCACGGGCACGGCCTACGGTCCGGAGCGCGTCGGCTCGGGTCGCGTCGACGCGTTCGACGCGGTCAACACCAACGTCATCGCCTACAACACGCAGGACCCCGAGCAGACCTCGGTCACCTGGGGTGTCGTGCCGGTCGGCGACAGCACGGTCGTCGCCAAGAAGACCGTCACGGTGAAGAACTTCGGCTCGACGAGCCAGCGGTACACCACCTCGGTGTCGAGCTCGTCGAAGGCGGGGGGCGCCACCATCACGGCCACCCCGGCGTCGATCACCCTGGCGCCCGGGAAGTCCGCGGTCGTGACCCTCACGCTCACGGCCGACCCGGTGACGCTCCAGCGTCAGCTCGACCCGACCTCGGCCGCGGTCCAGGCCGGCGTGCCGCGCGACTACGTCTCCGAGGTCTCGGGCCGCCTGGTCCTGACCTCCGGCGCGTCGCAGCTGCGGGTCCCGCTGCAGGCGGCTCCGCGGCTGGTCTCCGACCTCACGGCCTCCCCGGTCGCCTTCGCCGACGCCGCCGCGGCGACGGCGGACCTCGCGATCTCCGGTCGCGGTGTGGCGTCGGGTGGCTGGTACTCGCTGACCACCCCGCTGAACCTCGGCGCCACGAGCCCCAAGCTCGAGACCGTCCCGGGGTTCGTCACCTCGCCGTCGGCGACCGCCGCCGGTGACATCCGGTACGTGGGCTGGGCGTCGACGGCGCCCGCGATCGCGGCCGAGGGCGGCGACCCGACCACGGGCCTGCTGGGCATCGGCATCGCGACCGACGCCGAGTGGGCCACCCTGGGCCGCTACGTCCTCCCGGTGATCGACATCGACATCGACGGCGACGGCGCCTACGACCTGGAGACGGTCGTCCAGAAGTACAACGACGACGCCGACGTCACGATCGCCGCGACGTTCGACTACAACACCGGCGAGAACCTGGACGTGCAGCTCATCAACGGGTTCTCCGGGACCATCGACTCGGGCGTGTTCGACAGCAACGTCCTGGTCGCCCCGATCGGTCTCGACTGGGCGGGCATCCCCGTCGGGTCCACCCCGACGATCGACGTCTACACGGTGTCCAGCTACGCGGCGGCCGACTCGGGCGTGCTGGACACGGCCGACTCGTTCACGGTGAACCCGTACGACCCGCCGTTCTGGTTCGACAACGACATCCCGGGCACGTTCTCCACGCTCGGGGCCGACGGCGCCGTCATCCCGGTCCACAAGGGTGCGGGTGCGGCCGACGGACAGCTGCTGGTGTTCCAGCACCAGAACGCCGACCCGGTCTCCCGGGTGCAGCTGGTGGACGTCACGGTCCCGGCGGCGACGCCGACGACCACGACGCTCGCCGTCACGGGCGGGAAGAAGGCCGGCCAGGAGCTCACGCTCACGGCGACCGTCGCCCCGGCGGAGGCCACCGGCACCGTGTCGTTCCTCGACGGGCAGACCGAGATCGGCTCGGCGGCCGTCACGGGCGGCACGGCGACCGCGAAGGTGAAGCTCGGGGCGGGAGCGCACTCCCTGAGCGCGACCTTCACCCCGGACAGCGGGCTGTACGCGCCGTCCACGTCGGCGGTCGTCCCGGTCGACATCAAGAAGTCGGGTTCGACGTCGGCCCTCACGCTGTCGAAGAACTCGGCTCCGTTCGGGACGGTCACCACGGCCACGGTCGTCGTCACGGGCGCCTCGGCGGCTCCGACGGGCACCGTCGAGATCAAGGAGAAGGGCAAGGTCCTCGGCACCGGTGAGCTCGTCGTGAACGGCCTCAAGGGCACCGCGACGATCGCCCTCCCCGCGGACCTCGCCGCCGGGACGCACCAGCTGACCGCCGTGTACGCGGGCAGCGCGGACGTCACGGGCTCGCAGACGCAGCGGTCGTACCGGGTGACCCCCGCGACGACCAAGGCGACGCTGACGGCGGACTCCTGGACCGTGGCCAAGGGCGCGAAGGCGAAGGTCACCATCGCGCTCTCCGGCACCCCGGTGCCGACCGGGTCGGTGACCGTCACGGTGGGTCTGCAGCGGGTGGCGACCGTGCCGCTCAGCAACGGCACCGCCACGGTGACCCTGCCGGCGGCGCAGCGGTCGGGCGTCGTCATCGCGTACTACGCGGGGAACGGCGGCTACCTGCCGACGGTCGCCGCGCACACGCTGACGGTGAAGCGCTGAGCCTCCGGATCAGCTGACGTGGGCCGCGTCGACCTCCGGGTCGGCGCGGCCCTCGTCGCTCCCGTCCCGGTCGGTTGCCCGTGGGGACCATGAGCGCCGACCGGGCGACGCGGGAGATCTCAGGTTCAAGCGCCGGGCCGCCGGCGTCGATAGAGAGGCATGGGATTGTTCAGACGCGCAGCGAGGCCGTCCGACGGACAGGTGGTGCCGCACCCCCACGCGCCCGCCGACGAGAGCCGCTCGGTCCAGGTCGAGCCCCTCAACGCCGCCGAACAGGTGTGGGCCGCTCAGCACCGCGAGATCATCTCGGGCCTGTGCGCGGGCACCGTCGACACGCAGTCGCTGGGTGACCTCTTCGACCGCGTGCAGGCCATCTGGCTGCAGGCCGACGAGCGCGACCGCACGGACCCGGAGTCGCTCGTGCACGCGTTCGGCGTCTCGCTCGGTGACCTCGTCGCGCAGCGCGTGCCCGGGCTCCTGTGGGGCGCGGCCCCCAGCGACGGAGCGCCCGAGATGGTCCTGACCCACCCGCAGGTCGACCTGGTCGTGTTCCCGGTGGGCGCCGTCTCCGCGTCGTGGGGTCAGGCCCCCGTCGGCTGGGTCGCGCAGTACGTCGAGGAGGCGTCGGCCGGCGCGCTCGAGATCATCGCCGGGGCGCAGCAGCCGCACTGACGACACGGGGCCGTCGCCACAGCGCGCGGTCCGGCGCGAGCGCCATGGGCACCGCGACCGCCGCGACCGTCAAGGGCCACGCGGAGTAGTCCAGCCCGATGAACAACCAGATGCTGCCGTGCATCAGCGTCACGGACACGACGAACGGGATCCGCAGGCGGCGGACCGCGAGCCACACCGGTGCGGTCAGCTCGAGCAGCAGCGCGCCACCGGCCAGCCCCATGCTCAGCCACCCGTACTGCGCCACCGTCTGGGCGAGGTCCTGCCCCACCGGCTCGGTCCCGCCCGACAGGTGTGCCGAGAGTCCCAGGCGCAGGATCCACGTCATGTTGTCGCTGAACACCCACTCCGGCCCGCTGTGCACCAGCTTCTGCGCTCCGGAGACGACGTAGACCAGCCCCAGGACCGCGAGCGCGGTACGCGGCGGCCACCCGTAGCGGACGCGGACGTCGGACCAGCCGTCGCGGGGCGGGCTCGACGCGAACAGGAAGACCGACGCCACCAGGACCGTCAGCACGTCGTTGTGCATGACCTTCCCGGAGCTGCCCCACAGCGCCGTCAGCGCCGTGTACGCGGTCCACAGCCCGACGAACGCCAGGTGCGGACGCCGCTGCGCGACGACCAGCACGGCGCACGCGAGCCCGATGACCTGGACCGCGACGAGCGCCCACGGTGCCGGGGTGCCGGTGTACCAGCTCATCACCGTCAGCCCGTCGCGGAGGGCAGCGGGGCGTCCGGCGACCTGGGTCCAGTCGCGCGTCGCCAGGCGCAGCGCGATGACCACCGCCAGGAGGATCTGGATCTCGGCCACCCGGAACCCCGGCCCGGGCGCGACCAGCCGCTCGTCGACCCGCGTCCAGAGCCGCCTCACAGGTCGACGTCCACGATCGTCGTCCGGTCGCCGTCGAGCCACCCGTGCGTGCTCACGTCGTACTCCCGGGCGATCCGGTCCAGCCGCACGGAGTCGACCGTCGCCGGGTCCACGCCCGACACCGCGAGCCAGGCCAGGACCTTCTCGCGCTGGACCTGCTCGGACTGTCCCCGGAGGTCCGGGTACTGCCGGTCGGTGGTGACCAGGACCGGGTTYGTCTCGTCGACCAGCAGCGGCTCCTCGGTCCCGTCGAGGTGCTCGGCGACCAGCTCCAGCCTGGACTGGTCCGCGGTCCTGACCTCGCTGAACAGCCGGAACGCGGTCAGCGGCCACAGCTCCAGCCCGCCGACCGCGGCGACGGCCAGGACCGTCAGGAGGGACCACGTCACGACGCGGCCGACCCTCGCCTCACGCTCCTGATCGTCCACCGGCTCAGCTCCTAGAAGAGAACGTCCGGCACAGGCTCCACCACGACGACCGGCGCACCGTCGCGGACACCCCGGGCGGCGATGCCCGCGAGCTCGTCGGCACGCTCGTTGAACTCGTCCCCCTGGTGCCCGCGCACCCAGACGAACGTGACCGCGCCGGGCCGCTCCGCGATGGCTGCCTCGATCGACTGGATCAGCGCGAGGTTCTGCACGGGCCCGCCGCCGGCCGTCCGCCAGCCCTTGCGCTTCCACCCGGCCACCCACTCCGACGAGCACTTGATGGCGTACTGGGAGTCGGCCTGGATCACCAGGGGCTGGTCTCCGGGGTGCGAGCGGATGGCCTCGAGCACCGCCATGAGCTCGGCGATCTGGTTGGTCCCCGACGCGTGCCCGCCGCTGCCGCTGGTCCCGTCATGGTTGGCCCAGGCCCACCCGATGGCGCCGCCGGGGTTGCGCAGGCAGGAGCCGTCCGTGCTGACCGTGATCACGGACAGTGATTCTGCCGTGCCCCGGACGACGGGACGACCAGCGGCACTCGCCCGAACGGGGTCATTCGGTACACAGGTGCTCACGCTCGCGGCGGGATCGACCGATGTGTCCGCATGACGACGTTCGACGACACGGACCTGTTCTCCGAGGCGTTCCACGACTTCCGCAGCGTCGGGAGCTCGCGTCGTCGCCCGGCGCTCGTGACCCCGGTGGTGATGGTGGCGGCCGCGCTCCTGGTGGCCGCGGGGTTCATGTGGGCGCGGGGCGGTCCGCTGCTCGCCGACACCTCCGTCGACGCGTCGACGCTCCTGCCCCAGTTCGCCGCCGAGCAGACCGCGCAGGACCGGCTGACGTCGGACGAGCTGGACGACCTGCGCGTCGACCGGCACTCCACCCGGTTCCTGGCCGAGACGTCCACGGGCCGGCACTACGCCGCGGTCGGGTCCGCCGGCTCGCTCTGCGTCGTGACCGTGCAGCCCGGCGAGCTGTCCGCGCTCACCTGCGCGCCGCCCACCCCGGCCGCCCGGGTCGCCGTGGACGAGACCCTGCTCGTGGTCGCGACGTCGGGGTCCGCCCCGGCCGCCGCGAGCGGCTGGCGCGAGGCGGGCCCCGACGTCTTCGTGAACGACTGAGGACTCACGCGGGCAGACGCAGGCGCGCACCGAGCGCCGCGGCTCCGACGACCGCGGCCGCGGCGACGAGCACGATGTCCTTCAGCACGTACTGACCCGTCAGGGTCGGCCCGCCGGCCGGGAACAGCTCGCCGAAGAAGAGCACCAGCGGCGACAGGATGCCGACGAACGCCCCGGCCAGGATCACCAGGCCGGTGCGCAGGAACAGCCCCGTGACCAGGGTGAGCCCGATGACGGTCTCCATGACCGCGGTGAGCAGCAGCGCGGCCGTCGGGCCGACGAGCCCGAACGTCAGCGTGCCGATGGTCCGCTCGGCCAGCTCCGCGGCGGGGCTCATGCCGGGGAAGAACTTCAGGACGCCGAAGCCGAGGAAGACCAGGCCGAGACTGATCCGCAGCGCGGTGATCGAGTGGCGCGTCAGGACCGTCGCGAGGCCGCCGACCGCCCGGTCGACGACCGACGGCGTCGTCGTGGTCGTGGTCGCGTGGTGGATGAACGTGTTGTCCGGGCTGTGTTGCGTGGTGGCCGTGAGGGTGGGCATGGTCGTACCTTTCCGGTCGGCACCCCGGTTGGGGCGCTGCGCCGGCGCGGTCCCCGGCTGGACGTGGCTACTGGTCGGTAACCACGTCAGGCCAGGAGGGCAGGTGCCCCTGTCTGATACGCCCGACTTCCACCCGTTCGGCCTAGTTCACCCGCGCGGGTGACGCCGTCAGCCCAGGGCGAGCGCGTCCACCACACGCTTCACGCTCGACGACAGACCCCACCTCTCCGCGAGCGCGACGAGCCCGTCGGCGTCCGCGACCACGTGCGGCAAGCGGTCGTCGATGTCGCCCACGGGTGCGTCGGGAGCCACCCGGACGACCGCCGGAGCCACCGTCAGGTAGTCCGCCGACTCCACCAGACGCCTCTTCTGCGTCGCCGTCAGCCCGGGGTCCCCGGCGTCGCGCGCAGCCAGGATCCCCACCAGCGAGCCGTACCGGTGGATGAGCTGCGCGGCCGTCTTCTCCCCGATCCCCGGCACGCCCGGCAGGCCGTCGCTCGGGTCGCCGCGCAGCACGGCCATGTCCGCGTACGCCGGCCCCGACGGGACCCCGTACTTCTCTTGGAGCACCGACTGGTCGATCGTCGTCAGGTCCCGGATGCCGCGGATCGTGTAGAGCACCCGCACCGGGACGGTGTCGTCGACCAGCTGGAACAGGTCCCGGTCCCCCGTGATGACCTCGACCGCGGCCGGGTCCTTCTTCGCCACCTCGCGTGCGACCAGCGTGCCGATGACGTCGTCGGCCTCGTAGCCCGGCACGCCCACCCGCGTGATGCCGAGCGCCTTCAGGACCTCGACGATGATCGGCACCTGCGGCGCCAGGGTGTCCGGGACCTCCTCGGCGCCCGTCGTGCCGGGCACCTCCACGGCCACCCGGTGCGCCTTGTACGACGGGATCGCGTCCACCCGGAACTGCGGGCGCCAGTCGTCGTCCCAGCACATGACGAGCCGCGTCGGGCGGTGCGTGGTGACGAGCGTCGCGATCATGTCGAGCAGCCCGCGCACCGCGTTGACCGGCGTCCCGTCCGGCGCCTTCACCGAGTCGGGCACCCCGAAGTACGCCCGGAAGTACAGCGAGGCGGTGTCGAGCAGGAGCAGCTTCTCGATGCGTTCGGCCATGCCGACGAGTCTGTCAGCAGGAGGGGACAGTCCGACGACCTCGTCCTGTCTGGCAGGACGACGGCGTCGGGTTGTCGGTGGATCGTCCGGCGTGACGAAGGCCGGTCGACGTCCCTCCGACGTCGGCCGGCCTTCGTGCTGTTCTCCGGAGGTGTCAGCCCACTGCGGAGAAGTCCAGCTGGTCGTCGACCACCGCGATCACGCTMCACGTCGTGCCGTCGGCGTCGGCGAGCTCGTACGTCGGCACCAGCACCGACGCCCCCGTCGGCAGCGTTGTCAGTGCGACGCCCAGGCGGGCCGAGACCAGCGTGACCTCCTGCACCGGCCACGCCAGAGGGCTGCCGGCGGTCGGGGTCGCGGGGACGGTCGGCTCGGTGGGCTCCGACGTGACGGAGTCGTCCATGCGCGCGCCCTCGGCCGCCAGCGGCATCACGCCACCGCCGCCCGTCGCACCGAACCGCGGGTCGCCCAGCCGGGCCACGGCCTCGGTCGGGCTGACGGTGTCGTAGCTGCCCAGCTCCACCAGCGGCGCCAGTGGCACGTACAGCGACTGCACCCCGTCGGCGACGAGCGTGACGTTGGCCGTGACCCCGGTCTGCTGGTCGTCGAGGACCTGGCTGGCCGTGACGTTGGTGACCTGGACGCTGCCCGGGTCCGTCGAGGCGGTGAACTGGTAGCCCGCGGGGTCGACGCCGACGGACGTCAGCACGTCCGTGGCCTGGGCGATCGCCGCGTCGCCCGTCGGGGCGGCCGCGTCGGTGCTGCAGTCCGCCGGGGGGTCGACGATCGCGGGCTCGGGCACCGCGACGGCGCCCTCGGCAGCGTCCTCCGCGGGTGTCCCGATGGAGTCCGGCGCCGACCTCACGCAGTTCCACGGGTCCCGCGTCGGGTCGTAGTAGGACAGGCTCGCGAGACCGTCCGGCGACAGCGACACGGACGCACCCGTGCCGTCGTTCGGGCCGACCGACCACGAGCCGTACTCGAGCCGCGGCTGCCCGGACACCCCGAGCGCCGCAGCCGCCGACGCGACCGTCGCCTCCGAGAACGTGCCGGCCGCGTCGAACCCCCACGCCTCGCCCGCACCGCCCTCGTCCGACAGCCCGCTCGCCGTGAACACCGTMCGTCCGCCCCACCACGGGTACATCAGCTTGGAGTCGGCTGCGGCCATGCTGACTGCGCCACCACCGGTCATCGGTGCCGTCTCCGGAGCCACCGCGTCGCGCCCAGCACCCTGGTCCAGCGTGATGGGCGGCGCGGCGGTCACGGTCTCCGGGGCGCTGTTCAGGCCGTACGCGTAGCTGCCGGCGCCGACGACCGCCACGCCCGCGACCACCGCGGCGACCTGGAGCCAGCGCGCCGGGCGGCGCGAGCGGCGGGCCGCGAGCTCGTCACCGGGTGCCGTGACGGCGACCCCCGTCCGGTCCGACACCGCCGTGTAGAGCGCGGGCAGGTTCGGGTCCACGCCCGCGGCGGGGTCCGCCGCCTGCAGCTGCGCGAACGCGACGTCGGGGGCGCTGTCGGCTGCCTTCTCGTGCTCGGTGCGGTCGTCCACGGTCCTGCCTCCTGGTTCGGGGTTGCCTCTACCCCTGATGTGTCCTCACGAGCCCGCCCCTTGCACCGGGCCGTCGGGGAACGTCCGACGACATCGGCGACCGCGACCGGACCGTAGGTCAGGCCTCCGCGGTCGCCCACGCCTCGCGGAGGCGGGCGCGGGCACGGCTCAGGGCGGCGTCGGCTCCGCCGCGGCTGATCTCGAGCACCTGCGCGAGCGCGTCGCCCGACAGGCCCTCCCACGCGTTCAGCAGGAGGATCTCCCGGTCGCGAGGGCTCAGCACGGCGAGCACCTCGCGGACGCGCTCCTCCTGGATCGCGCGGACGGCCGGGTCGTCGGAGTCGACCTCCTCCGGCACGTCGCCGACGGGGACGGGCCGCCCCTTGCGGCGGTGGTTGGCGACGACGAACCCGGCGGTGCGGTACAGCCAGGGCAGCTCGGCGCCGTCCGGGACGTCCGCGCGACGACGCCAGGCCACGGTCAGGACGTCGGCCGCGAGGTCCTCCGCCTCGTCGCGCCCGGCACGCCGGACGACGAACCGGTGCACGGCGGGGGCGTGCGCACGCACGAGCGCCTCGAACCAGGCGGCGTCGTGCGACGTGCTCTCGGCGTCGGCCATGCCGTCCACTGTGCCGTCATCCCGCACCGACGCGCCGTCCGGCACGCGGACGGTGTCGCTGTCGGGCGTGCTCGGTGTCAACGGCACAGTGCTCCCCTGCTCGTGGTCGGCCGAACGCTCTCACCTGCACTCTGTGGCGAGCACGCCCGATCTTGCACGCAGCGACGAACGAAGTTTCCCCGACCCTCGCCACCGCCACGGCGGCGAACCCCTGCCGGGGTCAGAGGCCGTCGGCGACCACGGCGGTGACGCGGAGCCAGGCGTCGCGCGTCGTCGTGCTCAGCGCGTCGTAGTCGATGGGTCCGCCCGCGACGAGCGCCTTGTCGTGCGGCACGTCGATCACGGCCCGGGTGAGCGCCCCGAAGTGGGACCGGAGCCGCTTCTGCAGGTCCTTGTCGACCTTCGGCTCCGGGGCGGACAGCACGGTGACCGCGCCCCGGACGGCCTCGTCGTGCCCGGTGGCGCGCAGCGCGTCGAGCGCCCAGGCGGCCGACTGCGCGGTGTCCTCGCGCACCGTGGAGACGACGACGATCTGGTCGGCCGCGCCGACGGCGGCCTGCCAGTTCGAGGCGCGCATGTTGTTGCCGGTGTCGATGACGAGGACCCGGTAGAACCGCGAGAGCACCTGGTGCAGCGACGTGAAGGAGTCCGCGTCGACCGACGACGCCGACGCGGAGTTCTCGTCGGACGCCAGGACGTCGAACTGCTCGCTGGGCTGCGTGCGCACGAACCCGTCGAGGTCCCCGATGCGGACGGCGCCCGCGGGTCCCAGCGCGGGCAGCGCGTTCAGGAGGTCGACGGCGGTGCGGGTGTGGTCGGCGTGCGAGGAGCGCCAGCCGAGCGTCCCGCGCGTCTCGTTGTTGTCCCACGCGAGCGTGTACCCGCCGCGCTGGAGCCCGAACGTCGCGGCCAGCAGCATGGTCGCGGTCGTCTTGTGGGCGCCGCCCTTGGGATTGATGACCACGATCGTCTTCGGGCCGTCCAGCGTCCGCCGCACCGAGGCCGCGGCGATCCGTCGGCGGCGCTCGTCGCGACCGGGACCTGGGGAGACGGCACCGAACGTGAGCCGTCGGATCCCCGCCTGCCAGCCGTGCTCCGCCGGACCTCCGGCTGCGGCCGGGTGCCGTGCGGCGAGCAGGTCGTCGAGGGTCGGGAGCGGCTGGGCGGGACCCGACGGAGGCGTCGCCGGCCGGGCGTCCGCGCTGACGGGCTCCGGGGACGACGGGGCCGCGGCCGGTGCGGCGTCCTGTGCCCGGGCGGTCGTCGCACGCGTCGCCGCAGGTCCGCGGGTCGCGGTCGGCGTGGCACCGCTGGCCGGTCCCGAGGGCTCCGGTGCGGGCGCCTCTGCGGGCGTGGACGCGTCCGCGGCCGCCGCCGGCGGCGCAGGGGCGGTGAGCGAGGCGGTGGCCGGCAGCGTCGGCGTCGGCCGCTCGGTGCTGGGCGCGGCGCTCGCGGCCTTCGGGCTGGGTTCCGCGGGGGCGTCGTCGGAGGCGTCCGCGCCGGCGTCGTCCGKGGTCGGGGGCTGGTCGTCCAGCGCACCGGGCGCCTCGTCGACGAGACCGTCGGCGTGGATCAGGAGCGACCACACCCCGTCGGGGTCACGCACCTGGACCGGCACGGGCCGGCCGACGGACTCCGCCAGCGCCGCGATCCGGGTCGTGATCGCCGCCCCGGCCTCGGCGAGGTTCGCCATCCGCACCCGCTCGATGACGCCGTCGATCGAGATCTCGCCGGTGCCGTCGTCGCGCACCTCGGCCCGGATGTCGGGCAGTCGCGTCGTCGTCGTCGACGTGCTCGTGCCCTCGCTGCCGTCCCCATGGTCACTCATGGTGTCGTTGCCCCTCGCTCCCGGTCGTCCGCCCCCGAAACTACGCCGCACGGGCCGCGCGTGCATCGTGGAACTGCAGGCCAGGGCTGTACGAATGGTTCCGCGAGCACGCTGAGCAGGGTCCGACGGCCCGCGGTGCGGGATTCGACACACTCGGACATCCCGGGCGTGTCGGCGCGGGAGGCGCTCACTCGTCGGTGCGGACCTCGAACCAGACCGTCTTGCCGTCGGGATGGACCTCGGTGCCCCAGTCCGACGACAGCGCCTCGACGAGCGCCAGCCCGCGGCCGCTCGGTGCGGTCGGCTCGGGGTGCCCGACCGTCGGGGTACCGCCTCCGCTGTCGCGGACACCCACCCGGACGACGTCACCGTCGATCCGCACCTGGACGCGCACCGCCCCCGCGTCGGGGCCGTGCACCACCGCGTTGGACACCAGCTCGCCCGTGAGGAGCTCCACCACCTGGTTCGACGCCCCGCCGACCCCGGCACCGGCGATGGTCCGCATCACCCAGTGCCGTGCCGCCCGCGGGGCGGAGCGCTCGGCATCCACGACCAGCTCGTCGTCGATGATGTGCGCGTCACGTCGACGCGCACTCTTCGCACTCCGGAGATCTCGCACATCGCCCACCCGTCAAGCGTGCCCGACCTGGTCCGTTCCTGCTTGGGGGGACCACGGGCGCGTCCGGGTGAACGGGTCCACCCGGGCTCAGCCCAGCTGCACCAGACCCACGAGGTTGCCCTCGGAGTCCCGGACGAACGCGTGCTGCTCGTCCGTGCCGGCCGGACCGAGCGTGTCGTCCTCGTGGCGGAAGATCACGTGCGGCTCGGACTCCACGACGACGCCCTGCGCGCGCAGCCGCTCGACCGTCGCGGCGACGTCGTCGACCCGCAGGTAGAGCAGCGCGGACGGGGCACCCGCGTCGAGCAGCAGCCGGACGCCGTCGAGGTCGAAGAACAGCAGGCCCGGCGGGTCGAAGCGCGCGGTCGGCGGGCGGCCGAGGAGGTCGGCGTAGAACGCCGCGGCACGGTCGAGGTCCTGCGCGCGCTGGGCGACCTGCACGAGTCCCATGCGCCCATCGTGCACCGCGGCCCGGCTCCGGTCATCTGAGGTACCTCAGATGATCACGGGGCCACCTCAGACGCCCCGTGACCGCGCTCAGACGATCCTCAGCACCACCCGCTGCCCAGGACCCGTCGACCGTCCGATCCGCAGACCCCCGCCTCACGACGACAGTCGTCCTTGTCAACGAGAGCCGGGCAGATCGTCCGGCGTTCATGAGGAGGACACCATGGCTGACTTCTGGGGACCTGGCCTCGACGCCGAGCTCGCCTACCGTCACGAGCGCCTGTTCACGGCGCTGCGCCACACCCCGTACGGGGACACGCACGACTCCCGCGGGGGTGACCACGACGACCTGGTGGCGGCCACGACGCACGAGCCCGGCTCCGCGTCGGCACTCGCGGCGGCCGCCCGCCCGGACGGCTCGCTGCGTCCCGTCCAGCCCACGCACCCGTTGGTGAGTGCGGCGCGTGGGTGGCTGCTGCGAGGATCGGAGTCATGGCACGTGGCTCGATGAGCACACCCTTCGTCGCCCGCGCGCAGCAGGTCGACCAGCTCACGCTGGCGCTGCAGCGCGCGGGCGTCGGCGAGCCCTCGACGGTGCTGATCGGCGCGGACGCGGGCGTCGGCAAGACCCGCCTGCTGCGGCACGTCGCGGAGCTGGCGGACGCGTCCGGGGCGCGGGTCGTCGTGGCGCACTGCGTCGACCTCGGCGAGATCGGCCTGCCGTACCTGCCGTTCGCGGAGGCGCTGTCCCAGCTGTACGCGCTCGACCCCGAGGCCGTCGGCGCGGTCGTCACCAACCGTCCCGCGCTCGCGCGGCTGCTGCCCGGGCCGTCCGGCGGGGCCGCCCCGGACGACCAGTCGAACCGGCTCCAGCTCTTCGACGGGCTGGTCGAGGTGCTCGGCGCGGTCGGCCGACCCGGGCACCCGCTCCTGCTGGTCCTGGAGGACCTGCACTGGGCGGACGCGTCCAGCCGCGACGTGCTGCGCTTCCTGGTGTCGCGGCTGCGCGACCAGCACCTGCTCGTCGTCGCCAGCTACCGCACGGACGACCTGCACCGGCGTCACCCGTGGCGGCCTGTCGCGACGGAGCTCAGCCGGCACCCCCGGGTCGAGCGGCTGGACCTGTCGCCGTTCACCGACGACGAGCTCCGCGAGTTCACCACGGCGCTGAGCGGCACCCCGCTGACGGAGTCCACGCTGCGCCGGGTCATCGACCGGTCCGAGGGCAACGCGTACTTCGCGGAGGAGCTCCTGGAGGCCGGCGCCGAGGCGGACGAGCTGCCGTGGTCCCTCGCGGACGTCCTGCGCGCACGCCTCGAGCTGCTCGACCCGACCGTCCAGCGGCTGGCCCGCATCGCGTCGGCGGCAGGTCGGCGGGTGTCCGAGCCCCTGCTGCGCGCGGCTGTCGCGGCGGACGGGGACGCGCAGCTGACCGCCCCAGGCGCGATGGACACGGCGCTGCGGGAGGCCGTCGCGCACCACGTGCTGGTCGGCGAGGACGAGCTCATCGCGTTCCGGCACGCGCTGCTGGCCGAGGCCGTGTACGCCGACCAGCTCCCCGGGGAGCAGTCGTCGCTGCACCGCGCCTACCTGCGCGTGCTCCGCGACGACCCGACGCTGGGACCGTCGTCGCAGCTGGCCTCGCACGCGCTGCGCGCCCCGGACCTGCCGATGGCGCTGCGCGCGTCGCTCGACGCGGCCGGCCAGGCGCACGAGGTGCTCGCCCCGGCGGAGGAGCTGCGGCACCTGGAGGTCGTGCTGCGGCTGTGGGAGGCCGTCCCGGAGGTCACCGCGACCCTCGGCACGGACCACATCGACGTGCTGGTCTCCGCCGCCGCGGCCGCGAGCAGCGCCGGGCAGGTGGACCGGGCGGTCCAGCTCGCGCGCGCCGCCGTCGAGGAGACCGCGTCCGACGTCCCCCGGCAGGCCGGCCTGCGCACCGGGCTCGCGCGGTACCTGCTGGGCGTGGAGAGCGTGCACGACGCGCTGGAGCAGTCGTCGCGGGCGCTGGCGGACCTTCCCGACACCGCGACGCCCGCCCGCGCGTGGGCGCTGGCCACCTACGCGCGCGGTGCCCTGAACGCGGACCTCGACGCGGAGGCCGAGGCGAGCGCGACCCGCGCGGTCGAGCTCGCGCGGGAGGTCGGGGCGGCCGACGCGGAGTCCGACGCGCTGACCACCCTGGCGGTGCTCGTCGTGGACGACGAGAAGCGCGCCGCCGAGCTGCTGCGCAGCGCGCTCGCCCGCGCCCGGGAGGCCTGCGACTACGCCACCGAGCTGCGGACCATGTACAACCTGGCGAGCAACCGGTACTACGCGGGGGACCTGGCAGGGGCCACTCAGGTGACGGCCGACGGCGTCGAGCGGGCCCGGGCGCTGGGCATGGCGTGGAGCGTCTACGGGGTCGAGCTCCACATGTTCACGCACCTCATCCGGTACGTCTCGGGCGACCTCACGCCGACCACGATCGGCGCGGTCCCGGACGAGCTGGCGGACACGCTGATCGCGGTGGGCCTGTACGGCGCCGCGGCCCGCGGGGACGCCGACACGGTCGAGCGCGGCTACGCCCTGGAGCCCCGGTGGTCCCGCGACGGGCTCATCGCCCTGCTCGCGGGCGGCTGCACCATCGACGCGCACACGTGGCGCGGGGAGCTCGACGAGGCGATCGCGCTGGCCCTGCGGCTGCTGGAGCACCTGTGGCGCGCGTGGTCCGACTACTTCCTGGGCGGCATCTGGCTGGTGGCGCTGGCCCTGAGCGCCCTGGCCGACGCGGCCGCGCAGGAGCGGCTGCTGGGCCGGGACGTGTCCGAGCGGCTGGCGCTGGGCGACAGGCTGCTGGAGCGTGCGCGGACGACGGCCGAGCGCGGTCGGCCGCGCGGCGGTCGGCTGGGCCCCGAGGGGCGGGCGTGGCTGGCGCGCGCGCACGCCGAGCACTCCCGGCTCACCGGGATCAACGACGTCGCGCTGTGGCGCGCGACCGTCGCGGAGTTCGGCTTCGGGTACCGCTACGAGGTGGCGCGCAGCCGGTTCCGGCTCGCGGAGGCGCTGCTGGAGTCGGGCGACCGCGACGCCGCACGCGACGAGGCCGGCCTCGCGCTGACCGACGCGGACGCGATGGGCGCCGTCCCGCTGGCGACCGCCGTCCGCGGGCTGGCGCGGCGCGGCCGGCTGGACCTGCCGGGTGTCCGGCTCGGCGGCGTCGACGTGCTGACCGCGCGGGAGGCCGAGGTGCTCGCGCTCGTCGCGCAGGGTCTGTCCAACCGGCAGATCGGCGAGAAGCTCTTCATCTCCGCCAAGACCGTGTCCGTGCACATCTCCAACCTGCTGGCCAAGCTGGGTGTCTCGGGCCGCGCGGAGGCCGTGTCGGTCGCCCACCAGCGGGGGTTGATCGGTGCCGGTTGACCTGGGCAGGCTTCCCGACGAGCCCCTAGGTTGAGGGTCATGTCGCCGTCGAAGACCCCCGCCGTCGAGCTCGAGGTGCGCGGCCGGACCGTGCGGGTCAGCAGCCCGGACAAGGTCTACTTCCCGGAGCGCGGGCTCACCAAGCTCGACGTCGTGCAGTACTTCGTGTCCGTCGGCGACGGCATCCTCGGTGCCCTGCTGGACCGGCCGACCACCCTGGAGCGCTGGCCGAAGGGCGTGTTCGAGGGCGCCAAGCTGGCCACCCGGATGGACTCGACGGGCGACGCGTTCTACCAGAAGCGCGTCCCGCAGGGTGCCCCGGAGTACGTGCGGACCGCACGGATCACGTTCCCCAGCGGCCGGACGGCGGACGAGGTGGCGCCCAGCGAGCTGGCCGTCGTCGCCTGGGCCGCCAACCTGGGCACCCTCACGTTCCACCCGTGGCCCGTGCTCGGCGACGACGTGGACTCCCCCGACCAGCTGCGCATCGACCTGGACCCGCAGCCCGGCACGGACTTCGACGACGCCGCGCGCGTGGCACCCCGAGTGCGGGAGCTGCTGGCGGAGCACGGCCTGGAGGGCACCCCGAAGACGTCCGGCGGTCGCGGCATCCACATCTTCGTGCCCATCGAACCGCGCTGGTCGTTCGTCGAGGCCCGCCGGGCCACCATCGCGCTCGGTCGGGAGCTGGAACGACGGATGCCCGCCGAGGTCACCATGAAGTGGTGGAAGGAGGAGCGCGGCCAGAAGATCTTCGTCGACTACAACCAGATGGCCCGCGACCGCACCATCGCCTCCGCGTACTCGATCCGCACCAACCCGCGCGCCACCGTCTCCGCGCCGCTGCGCTGGGACGAGGTGGCGGACGTGCACCCGAACGACTTCGACGTGACGACGATGCCCGCCCGGTTCGCGGAGGTCGGCGACCTGTTCGCCGCGCTCGTGGGCCACGCGGCGCCACGCGGCTCCATCGACTCGCTCCTGGAGCTGGCCGAGCGGCAGGAGCACGAGGAGGGAGAGGGCGACCTGCCCTACCCGCCGGAGTACCCGAAGATGCCCGGCGAGCCCAAGCGCGTGCAGCCGAGCAAGGACCGTGACCGCCCCCGCTGAGCCCGCGGGCATCGTCTACGCCTCCGCGCGGGGCCGCTGGATCCTGTTCGCGACCGTCCTCGGTTCCGCGATCGCGTTCATCGACGCGACGGTGGTGACGATCGCGCTCCCGACGATCGCCGAGGACCTCGACGCCAGCACCGCGGACCTGCAGTGGACCGTCAACGCCTACGCCCTGACGCTCGCCGCGTTCCTGCTGCTGGGCGGCTCGCTCGGGGACCGCTTCGGGCGACGCCGGGTGTTCCTGGTCGGGGTGGTCTGGTTCGCCGTGGCGTCACTGCTCTGCGCGGTCGCGCCGACCATCGGCGTACTCAACGCCTCGCGCGCGTTCCAGGGCATCGGTGGGGCGCTGCTGACGCCGGGGTCGCTGGCGATCATCCAGGCCACGTTCAGCGGCACGGACCGCGGGCGCGCGATCGGTGCCTGGTCCGGCCTCGGCGGCATCGCGGGAGCGGTGGCGCCGTTCCTCGGCGGCTGGATCGTCGAGGTCACCACCTGGCGGTGGATCTTCGGCATCAACCTGCCGCTGGCCGCCGTCGTCGTGTGGGTCTCGGTGCGGCACGTGCCGGAGAGCGCGGACCCGACGGCCGTGAAGAAGCTCGACATCGCCGGCACGGTCCTGGGCGCCCTCGGGCTGGCCGGCCTGACCTACGGCTTCACGATCTGGACCGAGCGCGGCACCCCCGACGCCCTCGTGCTGGGCAGCCTGGCGCTCGGGGTCCTCGCGATGGTGGCGTTCGTCGTCGTCGAGTCCCGCGCCACCGCTCCCTTGCTGCCGCCCGCGCTGTTCCGGTGGCGGCCGTTCGCGGGCACCAACGCCGCGACGCTGCTGATCTACGCGGCGATCTCCGGCTTGTTCTTCTTCCTCGTCGTGACCCTGCAGGTGGTCGCCGGCTACTCGCCGCTCGCCGCCGGCCTGGCCCCGCTGCCCGTCACCGTGCTCATGCTGCTGCTGTCCCCGCGGGCAGGTGCGCTGAGCACGATCATGGGCCCGAAGATCCCGATGACGGTCGGCCCGCTCGTGTGCGCCGTCGGAGCGGTCATGCTCGCCGGGATCGGACCCGGCTCCCCCTACCTCACGCACGTCCTGCCGGGGGTCGTCGTGTTCGGGCTCKGCCTGTCCGCGACCGTCGCCCCGCTCACGACGACCGCCCTCGCGGCAGCGCCCGACCACCTGGCCGGAGTGGCCAGCGGCGTCAACAACGCCGTCGCGCGCGTGGCCGGGCTCCTGGCCATCGCGGTGCTGCCGCTGGTCGCGGGCGTCGGGTCGTCGCTGACCGACCCTGCCGCCCTGGAGTCGGCCAACAGCGTGGCGATGTTCGCGTGCGCCGGGCTGCTCGCGGGCGGCGCGGTGATCGCGCTGCTCACCGTGCCGTCGAGCGCCGAGGCCGTCCGGCCCCCGACCTGACAGCTCAGCCCCGGTACTCGAAGTGCCAGTACTCCGGGTTGGAGCCGTTCCGGCCCGCCCACGACGGGGACGCCCACCCGTACGCGGGGCCGTTGCTCACCAGCCAGTCGCGCTGCGGGGTGTCCCAGCCGTACTCGCACGGCAGCTCCGGCACGTCGAGCGCCCTGCCCGTGCCGTGCGACGACGTCCCCGGCGTGGCGGCGACCGACCCGAGCGCGTCCCGCATCGCCACCTGCGTGTCGTAGTCGCGGTACGTCAGGTCGAGGTCCAGGTCGTGCCCGAACTGCGCGCGGAACGCGCCGTTCAGACGCTCCAGCGCCGCCGCCGCCGCGTTGGTCAGGTAGTACGGCGTCCCGCGGGGGTCGACGTCCCACGAGATCGCGCTGAGCGACTCCGGGGGCAGCCTGCCGTTCGACCCGTCGCCGCCGGCCGTGGCGGGCGAGGTGTAGAACGGCGGGCCGGTGTAGGTGGTGTCGCACGACGGCGCGGCGGCACCGGCGGACGGCTTCGACGACGGTGGGGTGGTCGGCCGGGCGGCCTCGGCAGCGGCCGCCGCCTCCGCCTGCAGCCACGCCTCGTGCGCGGCGACCACCGCGGCGTCGGCGGCGACGAGGGCTGCCGTGACCGCGCGGAGAGCCGTGGCGCTGCGCGTGCCGGTCGGGGCGGCCCGGTCGGTCGCAGTCGCCGGGTCCGCGGCCGCTGGGTCCGTGGCCGCTGGGTC